>JBEBTQ010000007.1:0-24144 GCA_040393685.1 Advenella kashmirensis
GCATTGCCTTTTTGTGTTTCTGTTTGCTCAGCATGATTTACCCATTTTTAACCGTGTTTTTCAGAGTGCCGATTGTTGGCACCTCGACTTCCACCACGTCGCCTTCTTTCAGGAATTTCGGTGGATCAAACCGAATGCCGGCGCCTATGGGCGTACCCGTGGAAATGACATCGCCGGGTTCAAGCGTCGTCCATTTGGAGATGTAATGGATCAGAAAGGCAAAGGAGAACATCAGGTTCGCCGTGGTATCACGCTGCCGTTCTTCACCATTTACGCGCGTGATCACTTCCAGATTGTCATATCGGGGAAATTCGTCTGCCGTCACCAGCCAGGGTCCGGCTGAGCCACTCTGATCAAAGTTCTTGCCTTGAGTAACGTTGAATTTACCGTGTCTTAACCAGTCGCGTACGCTGCCTTCATTCAGGCAGGTCAAACCGGCAATATGTGAGAGCGCGTCCTCTTCCGGAATCCGTCGGCCTCGTTTTCCGATCACAATTGCTATTTCGCCCTCATAATCGAGCTGCACTGACTCCTGAACAGGACAGATCAGCGGCTGATTGTGACCCGTGATAGAGGCGGCAAATCGAGGAAAAACACTGGGATAGGCAGGGGCAGCGCTGCCGTCCTTATACTCTTCATTACGATGGTGATAATTCACGCCAACACAGATGACCTTGCCCGGATTTGGGACAGGCGCAAGAAAGTGAAGCCCGTCCAGTGCGTAGCGCGGTGCGTCATCTGGAAGCGATCTGCCAACAGAGGCCAGCTTGTCGCTACCAATAAGATCAATTACGATGCGGACATCAGGGCCAAAAGTATCAGTCAAATCAACAACATCGCTGCCACTCACAACGCCGAAGCGTTGTTTATTCTCTGCCAGAAAAGAGACTATTTTCATTTTTCAAATCCAAAGAATGCGGCCGGATTATCGACCAGTATTTTCTGTCGCAATTGCTCGGTGGGTGCGTAGCGATACAGTTGCTCGACCAGATCACCTTCGTTCGGCGGCTGTTTGACGGAAACCGGATGTGGCCAGTCGCTTCCCCACACCACCCTGTCGGGTGCCGCGTCAATATAGGCTTGTGCAATGGGAATGACATCATCCCAGGGTGCGCCATCCTTGGATACTTTTTCGGTGAGCGACAGCATGACCCAGAAATTTCCGCGCTTCAATAATTCCAGCATGACCTGCAGACTGGGATCGCTATTGCCCGCTCGCGGATCGGGTCGTCCCATATGATCCAGCATCACAGGGATATCCAGCGACTGAAACATGGAAAGTTGCTCCATAATGCCAGTTGCTTCCGGCTGGAATTTGGCGTACCAGTCCAGTTCCCGAATACGCGCGATGGCGTGTTGAAAATCCTTTTCTGACATGCTGACGCCGAGTCCCTGACGATTGAAACGCGCCCCCTTGATGCCTGCCGCATCCAGCCTGGCTAGCTCACTGTCACTGCCTTCAAGCAATACCAGCGCATTGGCACAACCGCGATAGCCAGGTCCGGCAGTGGCAAGCGCATCCAGCACGACCTGGTGATCTGCACCGTAGGTGGTCGCCTGAACGATCACACCTCTTTCAATTCCCAGAGTCTGATGCAGTTTGAGCGCCACTTCTATTGTTGCCGTCGGCATTTCATAGGCGGCACCTGCCCTGACGGGATACTTCGAAGCGGGCCCGAATACATGGAACTGGCAATCACAACTGTGAGCGGGCGGTCTGGGATTGGGGGAGCGTGGGTTTGGATCAAAAGGAAGATAGTCAGGCATCTGAATCTCCTTTCACTGCAATGAAATCACATTCGAGCAATTTGTCGCCGTCCAGATTGTTATGAATGGTATGTCGTGCGGGCCGGGAATCCGGATCGGGAAACAGGACCAGCCACTCCTTGTTCAAGGCAGCGCGCTGCGAGCGATCTCTCATCCATACATGCATTTTGATGATGTCTGTTGTTTCCACTCCAGCCGCAACACAAATACGTTTTACATGATCAAACATCAGTCGGCTCTGCTCTTCGATGGTAGAGCCGTATTCTCCAGTGGCCGGATCGGTACCCTGGATACTTCCCGAATACACCATGTTGCCAATCTGGCACGCCGCCGGAATCGGGTTCTTGTGACTGAACCCTTCGGCATAAATGCTCTTTCTTTTCGTCATCTCTATTTCTCCTGACCTGCTCTTTACTAATTCACGCGGATGTGTGCATTTTTGATGATGGGTACCCACCGCTCGTCTTCTTTCTTCAGATATGCCTGGAATTCTTCCGGCGTCATGCTGCGGGCTTCGGCCCCCAGCGTGTCAAAGCGCTTAATGATTTCGGGCTCTTTCAGTATTTCAGTCGTGGCGGCACTGATTTTCTTCAGGACGTCTTCTGGTGTCCCTTTGGGCGCCATCAGACCGGTAAACGTGTAGGCAACACCATCCTGAATCCCGGCCTCTGCCATTGTGGGCACGTCAGGCAGGCTGGCAAGACGTTTTTCTGAGGTAACGGCAAGTGGCCGCAGTTTTTTATCCTTTAGATAAGGCAGCGCAACAGACATCTGGTCGAAACTGAAATCGACCTGTCCGCCCAGCAGATCAGTGATAGCAGGTGAATTACCTTTGTAATGGACCGTCGTCCATTTCGCCCCGGTTTTTGCCATCATCATTTCGCTCATCAAATGATTTGATGTGCCAGCTCCGGGTGATGCCATATTCAGTTTTCCAGGATTCTGTTTTGCGTAGTCGATCAGTTCTTCAACTGTCTTGAACGGCAATCCTGTTCGTGTCTGCAGAACCATTGGCGTCATTGAAATTGAAGTTACCGCTTCAAAATCACGATCCCATTTGTACGCATCACGATTGAAAATGATCGGACTAAAAAGAAGTGGTCCATTGGCTGCCATGAAGAACGTGTACCCATCGGGTTTGGATTTGGCCACATACTCGCCGGCGATCATCCCTCCCGCACCCGCTTTGTTTTCCACAATAAATGGTTTGCCAAAGGCTTTTGCCAGGCCTGGCGCAATCAGGCGCGCCGCCACATCGACATTACCACCCGGAGGGTAAGGCACAACTATCGTGACAGGCTTGGCAGGCCAGTCACTGGCGTAAACTGTTGAACTCAATAATAGGGATAAGGCGATGAGCCCTTGTCGTGCGTGCATTTGTCTCTTCCTGTTATTAGTGGTTTGAAGTCATGTGAAAAAAGATAGCAAAACCTGCCATCCTGGGACAATATAAAAAATGCATTTACGTCCACATACCGGACTAAAACGAAATTAGACACTCACCTAACCTCAGGAAAATACGGCATCATGCAATCTGCCTCGGATATTTGGAGGCAATGAAGGTTACTATTTGGACATATTTTTCGGTGATACCAAACTATGAAACTTTATGCAGACAGCCTGGGTCCCGAGCAGACCTACAAATTAATGACAGGAATCGTGGTGCCGCGGCCGATCGCCTGGATAAGCTCAGTCTCCGCGAGCGGACTGGTAAACGTAGCGCCTTTCAGCTGCTATACAATCGTTTCCAACAAGCCGCCAATGATCGGTGTAAACATTGGACGCAAGGCAGGCGTTCGGAAGGACACGGCATCCAATATCATTCGCAGCGAAAATTTCGTTGTGAATATTGCAGATGAAACCCTTCTTGAGCCTCTGCATCAGAGCGCGGCAGAATATCCGCCGGAAATCAGCGAGACACAGCTGCTGGAGCTTGAAACGCTGCCAGGGGAAAGTATGCCAGTCCCTCGCCTCGCCGCAGCGCCAATCAGCCTGGAATGCACTTTGCACAGTGTTACGCCTTTCGGTGAAACAGGCGCAGAGTTTTTTGTAGGAGAAATTAAAGTGCTGCATATCAGGAATGATCTGGTAAACAACGGCAAAATCGATAGCACAATGCTTCGACCCATCTGCCGTCTGGGCGGCCCCAATTACGCCACGCTAGGCACCGTCATCACTTTGAAGGCCGTCGCCCAAACGCCCAAAACCGTGCTGTAACTGTTATATGGGAAACTGCAAATGTCATACGGAAAATCATGAATAACACCGATAGCGATGATCAGGTCAGTTTACAGCCGGGAAGCCAGACGGTTTCACGAGCGATGGACATTCTCAGGCTGGTCGCCTGTGGTCAGGAACATGGCGTACGACTGACCGACATTGTCGAAATTTCAGGATTGAACAGACCTACTGCGCGCCGAATATTGAAGACTCTTATTCAGGAGCAGGCAGTCGAACAGGATCCTCTGACCCGTCGCTATCTCATCGGTCATGAACTGACATTGCTCGGACTGGCACGACGACGGCGGTTCCCCCTGCTTTCTGCCGGAACCACTTGTCTGAGCCATCTTGCTCAAAGTATTGGTGACACAGCATTTCTTAGTATTAGACATAGGCTGGATTCCATTTGCATTGCCCGTCAGACAGGTCACCACCCAATACAGGTCCTGTCCATTGACGTGGGTGCGCGCCGCCCGTTGGGAGCCGGTGTATCCGGTGTTGCCCTTCTTTCCTGTCTTTCCCAGGACGACATATCTCATATCATCGCCACGAATGCGAAACGACTGGAACAGCAGTCAATGACACCAGCGCAACTCATGGAGAAAGTGGCAAGCGCAAAGGCGCTGGGGTACGCGCACGTTCAGGATGGACTCATGCCTGGAACAAGCGCTGTCTCGGTTCCGGTTGTGAATGCATCCGGACTTCCCCAGGCTGCAATTACCATCACAGCAATGTCCAGCCGCCTGGATGCATCACGTCTGCCATTCGTTGTGGAGCAGATGAAAGCACAGGCAGAACAGCTTCGCCGGCATGCGGATACGAATGGCAGATGAAATAAGCAACGAATATTGTTAAAGTAAACCTTTATTAAAGTCGTTCGGCATTGAAGTAATCCTTTCATTGAAGTAATTCTTCATTGAAGTAATCCACTATCAGCGCTGTCCTCTTCACCCAATTGGTAATGGTTAAACTCAGCACCGGGATCGACACTTGAAACAAGAACTCTCTGCTTCGGAAGCCCGCCGTATCGCGCTCACCGCTCAGGGCTTCAACGCCCTCAACCGTAGCGGTGACATCGGCAAAGCGCAGCTGCGCCGCTCCATCGCTCAAATGGGCGTACTACAGATCGACAGCGTGAATGTTCTGGTGCGTGCGCACTACCTACCGCTCTACTCTCGTCTTGGATCCTATGAGCGCAATCTGCTGGATACAGAATCCGTTGCCAGGTCAAAGCGCTTTTTCGAGTATTGGGGACACGCAGCGTCATTGCTTCCCCTGGATTGCCAACCATTATTTCGTTGGCGCATGGAACGAGCACTGCGCGGAGAAGGTATCTGGCGCCCGCTACAGCCCTACGCAAAGGAACGACGAACAGAGGCCGAGGCGATCTTAAATCGCATTCGTAAAGAAGGTCCATTGGCTGCCTCTGATCTTTCAGCCGCGCCCGTAGTGAGCTCCAACGCCAATCAGAAAGCCAAGATGGCCAAAGAGATGTGGGAGTGGAGCGAAGTCAAGCATGCCATTGAATGGCTCTTCTGGTCAGGACAAATTGCAGCTACAAATCGTAGAGGCAGCTTTGAACGGGTGTACGACATACCCGAACGGGTTATGCCAACTGCGATTTTACAAACACCAACACCGAGCGAACAGGATGCGCAACGTGCGCTGATCGCCCGCTCCGCAAAAGCCCTGGGCATTGCGACGGCTGATGATCTTCGAGATTATTACCGCATTCCTGCGGCGGACGCGCCACAAGCAATACAGCAACTGGCAGAGGAAGGAACTCTGATACCGGTACGCGTCAGAGGCTGGCGCCAGCAGGCATATTTACACAAAGATGCGCGCGCTGGTCGCAGAATTGAGGGCGCAACGTTGCTCTCGCCTTTTGATCCGCTCATCTGGCATCGTCCGCGTACAGAGCGTCTTTTCGACTTTCGCTATCGACTGGAGATCTATACGCCTGCCCACAAACGTGAGCATGGCTATTATGTGTTGCCGTTTCTGTTGAACGGCGCGATTGTGGCACGCGTGGATCTGAAGGCCGATCGCCAGTCAGATGTTTTGATTGTGCAGCGTGCCCATATAGAGCCGGATGCCCCGCAAAACACAATAGAGCATCTGATCGATGAGCTGCGACTTCTGGCTTCATGGTTGGGCTTGTCTTCGCTTGCCGTCACACCAGCGGCGATGATCCACCCACTACTTGCTCAATTGCGGGCGAATGCATTGTCATAATCTATGCGCCGACTTTTCCATCTCCTCGCTCATCTTCAACCAATAAGTTCATTAATCGCACATTGAGAAATATTTTTTCTCGTCCCAACTGTGCTTCTCTTAGAATGTTCTGAGCCACCAATGACTGAAGAATTTTTGATGCAGTTTGACGCTTGGCGATCCCTTCATCCACGAGATTGCCGATTCGGCAATACGGTTGCGTAAAAATCAGATCAACGAGTTCATAGCTATAAATCTTCGGCGTTTCGCGTCGCAGTTGATCACGTATCTGATCCATCAAATGACATATCGCCGTGATTTTGTTCGAGGTCCATTCTGCGGTGCTCTGAGTAGCCTGGAGCATGTATAGAATCCATGACTCCCACTCCTGATGCGTCGTCACTCTAAGCAGACGCTGATAGTAATCCTGCTTGTTCTGAATGATGTATCGGCTCAGGTACAAAATGGGCACCTCAAGAAGATTCTCAGACACGAGGTATAGCAGGTTCAGCACACGGCCTGTTCTGCCGTTGCCATCGGTAAACGGGTGAATCGCTTCAAATTGATAATGCATGACAGCCATTCGAATCAGAGGATCGATATCGGTTTGCGTGTGTATGAAACGCTCCCAATCCGCCAGCAGCTCGCGAATGACGCTCTCTCCCTGGGGCGGCGTATACACAATTTGTTGTGTCGCGTCGTTCATTAAGGCGGTCCCCGGCACCCGACGGATGTCCATGTCCACCCCTTTGATGGTTCGGCAAATCTCCACCGCAGTCGCCGTTGTCAGCGGCTTTTTCTCTAGCGATTTAAACCCGCCATATAACGCCGTCCGGTAACGCAACGCTTCTTTGGTCGCGGGATCTGCCGTTCCGCCTGATTCGTCATTCGCATACTGAAAGAGACGATCAGTGGTGGTTACAATATTCTCAATTTCCGAACTGGCCTGCGCCTCGAGCATGGGAAGAATATTGATCAACATTTCCTGATTGGGAATACGCTTTGCCATGGCTTTCAGGCCTGCGAGCGATGCCTGGGCAGAGATACATGCCTTCAGAATAGCCTTACTCTCTATTTCCGCTTTTGGTGGGAGGCGCGGCAGATCGTTATAAGGGAGAGTGGGATTGAACACGTGGATGCCCCAAGGGATATGTCGAAATTTTGCCTAATTTTAAACATATTCCCCTGACGTGTCGATTTTTTTCGATTTTTTCAACACGTCTAAACAATATGTTTACGCCATCGACATATTCTTCTGATATGTCGAAAAAATGCGATTTTTTCGACATGTTCAAATTTTGCGCAGTTTATTCGTATTAGGTAGATTCAAAAATCTGACAAATAACAGTATTTATTAGCTAAATCCGCCTATTTTCTGCAAAAAATACCAAACTCATACTCTGAACCCCGGTCCGCAAAGTCAGACTCACTGACTCTGGCGAGCCTCAAGATTCGCCAAAACGCCCGCGGACAAGCAAAAGCAGGAACACCAGAGCAGCCGCGGCGCTGGTATGACCGCTATAGGCAACCAGTCCCAGCGCCCATCCATAGCCGCGAACGGAGACAGCCAGAGCCACCACGAGCAAGAGCCACCCTACCCTGCGCAATGCTCTGCTGGCGATCCGCGGCAACTCCCGTTTGAACACATCTTCCTGATGTCGATCCATTGACAGAGCCACCAGCCCAAACCCGATGAAAGCAATAATGAGAATGCCAAAGTGAATCATTGCCTGCCCTGCGATAAGATAGCGTTGCCCGAGCTGGCATCAGTACTGGCCATTCGCGGTGTAGAAGCGACTGGTGTCGATGATGCCGGTGTTGACGTACTGTTTTTTGTTGACGATTTGATAGCCGCTGATGATGTAGCGGCACGCTTTGCTTGCTGCCGGGGTTTATGTCGAGCCGTGCGGATGGCAAGTGCGGCATGCAATCCTGCGAACACCCAGAGCATCAGTTCAAAACCAGCAAATACCCAATCGCCGTGACTCAGACTCAGCCACAAGGGTCGCGACGTGGTTGCTGCACTCACTAGCGGCAAGAGTGCCAACAACACAGCCGCAACCCAGAGCTGTTCAATCCAGGCCCGTTTGGATGGTCGAATGATTGCGTGCAATAAAGCCACACCCCAGACGAGGAAAAATATCTGCACTTCCCACTGACTGCGCTCCGCCAGGCCGACAGGCAGCAACCGGTTCGCCCACAGATACGCAGTCATGGCAATGGATAGTCCAGCAATGGCAGCAATATTGAGCTTTTCTACCAGACGAAAACCAAAGTACGGATTGGCAGGATCGGGCAGCTTTGCCCTTCTCTTCACTGTCCACAGCACAAGTCCGGTACCCACCATGGCGGTACCGGCGAGGCTCACTAGAAAATACAGCCACCGAACTACCGAATCGCTAAAGCGCCCCAGATGAAGTGCATACAGTACGCCTCGGGTTTCTGCCGCTGCGCCAACCTTATCCACGGCCCGAATCATTTTTCCGTCAGTTCCGTTGAACACCAGATATTGCGGGCTTGTCGAAACACGACCAAATTCATTACGCGACACAATCACCTGCGCCAGCTTGTCGCTCGGATTGGTAATACTGACCTGCCCAACGTTGCTCTTGCCCCATCTTTCCTGCGCCTGCCGAACCATATCTGCAACACTCGCCAGCTGAGCGGGTTCTCCTGCCGGCTTGCCTGGAGGATTGAAGGAACTTAATTGGGCAAACATGGCCTGTCGATCAGCGGGCGTCTTGAAGGCCACGTTGCTTCCCCAGGGCATATACAACAGCATCAATGTGACCAGCCCACTATAAGTAATCATCAAGTGAAAGGGCAGCCCAAAAACCGACAGCGCATTGTGCGCGTCCAGCCAGCTGCGTTGCCCCTTTCCCCAGCGGAAAGTGAAGAAATCGATAAAGATTTTCTTGTGTGTTATCACACCGCTGATAATGGCCACCAGCATGAACATTGCGCACACGCCTGCCAATATCCTCCCCCACAGCACGGGGATGTAATGGAACTGAAAATGAAAACGAAAGAAGAAGTCGCCGCCGCGAGTCTCGCGTGCCGGCACTTTCAGGCCCGTCTGCGGATCGAACGTGGCACTCTGGAATCCGCGCCGCCCGGGAACTTTCCGGTTACGCCAGAAGGCGCTCACAACATTATTACGTTCGTCCGGCAACGTGAAATTCCATTGCGGACTGTCGGGCGCGAGCGTGGCAAGGCTGCTGACCATGCGCTGCGCCACCTCAGTCGCTTCAGGCACATGGTGTTGCGCAGAAAGTTCGGGACGCATCCATTGCGATATTTCATCACGAAAATAGGAAACCGTACCTGTTAAAAACATGGCATACAAAAGCCAGCCGGCCAGCAGGCCCGCCCAGATATGCAGATCAGACATTGTCTGCCGAATGCCACGCGCTTTGGGAGCAGATTTGACCGATTTGTGACTCTGCGGACTCATGATGCAGATCCACTATTGACGGCCCACCATGCCGCTATTGCAAGTGGCATTGCCGCAATCGCCAGTCCCAGCCACGCCCGGGAGGCAGAGCGAACTGCAAACACCCATACGACGGCGCCTGCATATACTGCGAAACTGGCCAGCATCCCTGTAAGCACAGCCTGTTCCCTTGCCATGGGTAATATCAATGTTGCCATACTGGTAAGTGCTGCCAAAGCATAGCCACCCAATATCGCAGCGATGATGCGCGATACCAACGGTGTCTTTCTTAAGAACTTGCGCGCCGATGCACGCGAGGAATTGATGATCATGATTCTCACAACAATACCCGGGTGTAAAGCGTGCACATTGTGTGCATATTCGCTACACCCAGGCCAGGACATTTCTCGAGATGACAAATAGTAATTCAAATAATCTTTAATTAAGTTGAAAACTAATTTAGAATGATAATGATTTTTATTTGATATTGTTTTACATCATAAGCTTTATCCCTCTTTTCATAAGTCCCACTTCCGTTTGAACGGTTCGGTGTTCATATCAATGAGCGCCACGGCGTTCAATTCTTCCTGTCAGTTTGAATTTCAACATCGGTATGTCACTTCCCTTCCCACAAAAACCTCTATCCCGGCACATCACATGTGTCATATTTGCTGCATCTGCCGTTACGGCAGCGCAGGCCGCGCGTGCACAGAGCACCGCCAGGACTGAGACCTCAGCTGCGCCAGTAACACAGCCAGCGTCCTCTCAGTCAGCCGCGCCTTCGTCTGTCGCCACCTTGTCTGCCATCACGGCGCGATCTGAGGGGCTTGAGACGGAAGATAGTCAGTCGTATGGCGCATCTGGTGTTAGTGTTTTCAAAACAACGCAGACACTTCGCGAAACGCCCCATCCGGTCACCGTATTGACGCGCAAGGCTCTTGACGATCAGTTTTTGCCGGATCTGCAGGACGTGATGCGTGCCTCTCCTGGGGTCACTGTCGATTTTGTCGATACAGAAAGGGTGAACTACTATTCCCGCGGTTATCAGATCGACGCCATCCAGCTGGACGGCCTTACCATGCAAAACAATGGCTCTTCCTTTTTGCAGCCAGACACGGCAGTGCTTGATCGTGTAGAAATCATTCGTGGTGCCGGCGGCATGCTGCGTGGCTCGGGTAATCCATCCGCAACGGTGAATCTGGTTCGCAAACTGCCGACGAGCGATCTTCGCGCATCAGCCGCACTGACCTTTGGGTCCTGGAACCGTCGCCGCATGGAGGCGGATATTTCTACTGCATTGATTCCCTCCGGCAAGGTTCGCGGGCGACTTATTGCGGTAAGCGACGATCGTGATTTTTTTCAGGACGTACGTCAGGAAAAGCGCAAACTCATTTATGGAGTGGTACAGGCCGATCTGACGCCAAATACGCTGCTTACAGCAAGTTTCCAGCATACCGACCTGAACGCAACCGGAGCGTGGGGTAATTTGCCACGTGGCCTGGACGGCTCTGATCTGGGCTTGCCGCGGAGCACCTACCTGGGCTCAGACTGGAACGAGTGGAATCGATGGAATCAACAGTTCTTCGGCAGTCTTGAGCATCGCTTCAATGATGACTGGAAGGCAACATTCTCTGTCGCACACACCGTCAATCATCTGAAAGACTTCAAGCAATCCTATTTCTCTCGTGTAAAGAACCAGCCCAATCCCTATCTCTTTTCTGTAACCTCTGCAGAATATGGTGGTGACGAGACAGTGCAGGATAACTTTTCTTTGACTGTCAATGGTGCGTTCAAGGCGTTTGGCCGCAGACATGAAGTTGTATTGGGTGCAGAACAGATCAACAATCGCAACAAAGGCAGCGTGGGAATGGGTAATCTGTATCCCACTATCGTCGATATTCGTGACTGGGATCCGCATTCCGGTCAACCACCCGAGCCTTTTGTAGATACCAGCGGCGAACAGACTGTAACCTATATTCGGCAAAAAGGGCTGTATGGCACATTAAGAATGTCATTGGCTGATCCTCTCACGGCCATTATCGGCGGGCGCTTCAGCTGGTGGGAGAACCAGACAAAAAATAATCCAAGCAAAGACTATAAAATCAAGCGCGAGTTCACACCCTATGCCGGACTGGTACTGGATCTGAACGACAACCTTAGTGCTTACGCCAGTTATACCGAGATTTTTACACCGCAGAATTATCGGGACGCCAGCGGAACCATTCTCAAGCCGGTACGCGGCGAAGATTATGAGCTGGGTATCAAAGGCGAGTTTCTGGATGGTCGTCTGAACGCAGCACTGTCATTGTTCCGCATCAACAACGTTGGCAAAGCCATGGAAGACGTGAGCTCGCCCTTCCCTTGCACGCCCTACTACACCAGCAGCTACTGCTACGCCGCGGGCGGCAAAACACGCAGCCAGGGCTGGGAACTGGAAATGTCCGGTGAAATCATGCCTGGCTGGCAGGTGATGGGAGGCTATACCAACACCAGCACCAAATACATTCGTGATACCAATGAAAACAACGTCGGATTGCCCTTACGTACACTGGATCCGAAACATATGCTGCGCTTGTTCACAAGCTATACATTTAACGGCGGCACCCTGGATGGCCTGACCCTGGGCGCGGGTGTGCGGGCGCAAAGTGCAACCTATGCGCAAAGCGGCAATGTCCGCGCTGAACAAGGTGGCTATGCCGTCTACAAAGCCATGGCAGGCTATCAGATCAACAAGAATCTACGCCTACAGCTGAACGTGAACAATATCTTTGACAAGACGTATTATCACAAAGTGGATGCGACCGGTATCAGCAACTATTACGGCGACCCAAGAAACGTCATGTTGACCCTGCAGGCCAGACTGTAGAATTGGGCATTGGCTCGTTTCGCGGTATGTCGGAGCGAGCCAAGCTGATGAAACTTGCCTTACAACAGCAAATCAATATCATCATCCACCAGATCCACCACCCGTCTGTACTCCCCCGGCGTAATACCCAGATGCTGGCGGAAAAAACGGGTGAAATGGCCTGGTGCAGAGAAACCGACATTGTAGGAAATATCGCCGATCCGCGTATTAGATTTACATAGCTCGGCAATGGCCGCTTCAACTCGCAACGCGTTGGCATACACGGCCGGCGTCAGATTTGTGCTTCTGCGAAACAGTTCAAAAAAATGCGCACGCGACAGGCCGCTCTCCATTGCAAGATCAGCAAAACTATCACCATAACGAAGATTTTCGCGCATTTTGCCAACCGCACGCCGAATGCGAGGATCCATGGTGTTGGCGCGCAAACTGGAAAACAGATGCGAGGAGTCCCGCAAAGACGAATGACGTTCGGCCGTAGCCATGAACAGATCAAAGATTTTGCCTTCAAGTATGTCAGCTGCGATATCCTGTGACACAAGCATTTCTGCTGCCAGCGCATTGGCCAGCAATCTTGCACCCGGCGGCAAGGTGGCACAGGGTTTTGGAAAGAACTGAGGGTGTCCGCTGACCGTCAATGAACGCAGGACCTGGCTTAGCCAGGAAGTTTCCAGATACAGAGCCATCAGGATACAGTGCCCTTCTCCACTGGGTGTATGCTCGTAGGCATGCGGCTCCCAGGCATTGATGAGGACGACACTGTCTTTTGTCAACGGTTGGCTTTTGCCTTTGACCAGGAATGAACTGTCTACGCCGCTGACTTTAATTAGCGCGTGACAGTGATGATGGGCATGAATGACCAGCGGTTTGCTCATATCGAGCAACGATACGCGGCCAAAGGCTCCTTGAAATATTTTAATCGCCGTTGACATAGTACCCAAAGAAAGGCATCCGACCATATGACCGGATGGCGATGGGGCCGCATTTTGTATCTCGCTTTTTCGGCCCACATCGCAATATTATTCAATTATATCAACAATTTGCCCACCACAAACTCAGGCTGCACCGCGTTCACCAGATACTTTTTGCAGGTTTTCAGATGTGATTCCATCATCATTGCGACTGCCAAGACTCAGTCTGTCGGCAAGTACAGATGCGATCACACCAAACACCAATGCCCAGAATGGCGCACTGATACCGAGAAGGTTCAGAGAACTCATGCCGACTACGAAGGCGACAAAAGCACCAACCTGATTGCCCAGTCTGGGTCCGAAGGCACCTTGCAGCGAGCTGACCAGAACGCCAATCATGGCCAGTCCGGCGACCACGCCAATCAAAGGCTTGGGCAACGCCATGACAAATGGCACTGCCAAACCTGCGACCATGCCAAACGCACCAAACAACACACCATTGACAACAGTCGCGCCGTAGCGTTTTTCCTTGTCTTCACCTGCCTGTTCAGATGAGCAGATTGCGGTCATAGGTCCGGCAATATTGGCGTTATGACCACCCATCATGCCAGCCAGAATACCACCCACGCCACTGATAATGGTCATGGCATTGATCGGTGGCTTATAACCTTCAGCCATCAGAACACCAATTGCCTGGGCGTTTTCAGCGCCAATCACCAGCGCGGCCATCGGCACGGCAATCCCGAAAAACGCTCCTAACGTGAACACGGGTGCCGTAAATTCCGGCATGACAAACGCGATATGACTAGTTCCCGTCTGCAATTGTCCGGTAGCAATGGTAGCTATCAGACCAACAATCAGGGCAGCAAGAACGGGAGGCACCCGGTTTGTCAGTCGGCCGGTAAGAAAGAAGGCAAGCGCTGCCAGTCCCGCAATCAAAGGCGCAGCACTCACAGAATCAACTGCAGCGACGCCAAAACGTATCATGGCGCCAGCAATCATGGCCATCACAATTGGCATGGGTACCCAGCGCATAATTCGCCCGATCAGTCCGGTAACTCCCAAAAGCAGAACGATGACCCCTGCCATGATAAATGCCCCGATCGCCTCCTCATACGAAAATGAGGCAAATGCAGATGTCATAATTGCCGCCCCAGGAATGGAATAGGCGCCGGTGATTGGCATGCGATAGCGCATTCCCATAAACACACTGATAATGCCGCCCAGCAGATAAATGGCAAGCAGCCATGCAACCGTTTGCCCGTTGCTTAAGTGCCCTGCCTGGGCGGCTCCGATCACGATCAGTGCGGGACCGGAGCATCCAAAAATGGCAGCCACCAGGCCCGCACTGACTGAATTCAGATTCAATGCAGCCGGAAGCCCTCTTAAACCAGACATCCAGCCAGGCGCGACCGGATCTTTATGAGCGCCGGTTGACGGCGCAGCTTCTTGTGTATTCATAGCTGTCTCCTGAAAGTCGCCGACGGTGAGCGGCGCACTCCCTTTTAGTAGCGTGCTCCCGGAATGTCCGGGGCATTCCAGTTGTGTTATTTACCAGTGAAATTGGCCTTGCGTTTCGCGTGAAAGGCTTCCACTCCTTCACGGAAGTCTTCTGAACTGCGCAGTCGGCTATAGCAGTGACCTTCCAGTTCAATTGCGGCTGACAGTGAGGCATCTTCACTGTCATTGAGCAATTTTTTCGCCGTGCGCTGAGCCAGTGGTGAAAATTTCACCAACTCTGCCACCAGTTTGTCCGTTGCTGCTTCAAGCTGGTCGTTCTCTACACACTCCAGCGCCAATCCCCAGTCATACGCCTGGGGACCGGGGATGCGGCGTGAGCGCATGACAATGTCTTTGGTCCTCCCGATTCCAACCATCTTTTGCAGACGAGCTGAACCGCCGGAACCAGGAATCTGCCCCAGCTTTTGCTCAGGCAAGGCATATTCAGTTGTGGTTGTCGCAATCCGGAAGTCGCAGGCAAGAGAGATTTCAAAACCAACGCCGAAGCAGTAACCGCGGTTGGCCGCAATAACAGGTTTTGAGCAGCGCTCTGGCGAAGCAATATTCCATGCCAGTTTGGACACATGCTCCGGCGAGGCTTCCAGAAAGCCGCGAATATCTCCACCGCTTGAGAAATGCTCGCCTTCAGCACGCAGCACAATGACACGAACGTCATCATTGGCGTCCAGCGCTTCAAAGACAAGGCGCAGCTGTTCGCGTTCAGGCATGGAAATAATATTGAACGGCGGACGAGACAGAACAATATCTGCGCGATGCTTTTCTGTATCGATTTCAACCCGGAATCCGTCCAGGTTCTGCAGCAGGTCGTGTGCGGGGTGTTTAAGTTGACTCATTCGGTATTCCTTTTGTTTAAATCAATTGGCAAGATCAGTAGTAGGTTCACAATTACTATCGGCTTCGTATTCACCTGACACCAGCTTGCGTCTGAGAATTTTTCCGACGGGTGATTTAGGTAATGCAGCCACGAATACATACTCACGTGGTCGTTTGAAATTGGCCAGGTCAGTGGATCGACAATACTTATCCAGTTCCTCTGCACTGACTTCGGCCTGGCGTTTGACAAAGGCCACAACCCGATGGCCCCAGCGCTCATCCTTGAGACCAGCCACAGCCACTTCGTCGACAGCCGGATGCAGCGAGATGACAGATTCGATATCGACAGGTGAAATATTTTCGCCACCGCTGATAATCATGTCGTCAACGCGTCCGCTCACAAACAGTTCCCCATCAGAATCGAAATAGCCAATATCACCGGTGAAATACCAATCGCCAATCAGAGACTTCTCGTTGGCATCAGGGCGTTTCCAGTAGCCTTCGAAGGCTTCATCTCCGTCCAGATGGGCAATGATCTGTCCTTCTTCCATGGGTTCGACGCGATCTTCGGGGTTGGTACTTCCTAGTTGAATCACCCGGAGACGACAATTGATTGCAGCGCGACCGCAGCATCCTGCCTTGGCGCGCGCGTTCTGAGTGATCGCCACGGTATAGACCTCGGAACTGCCATAATGGTTGACGAAAAGTTCAGGCGAGAATGCCGTGTCAAGCCGGCGCAGCAGTGCTTCAGACATGGGTGCTCCGGCAAAGCCCAGCTTGCGTACCCGGCTCACATCAGTTTGTGCAAAGCGCGGATGCGACAGCATGTCGTGATAAAGCGTGGGTACCAGATATAAATTGGTGACGCCTTCCACTTCAATCAATGACAGCGCCTGCTCTACATCAAATCGAGGCATGCAGACAAAACATCCGTCAATCAATGCCATGGAAAGCAAGGAACGCACCCCCATGGTGTGATAAAGCGGCATGACACCAAGTGTTCGTTCACCAACTGCATAGAGATTCTGTGCCACATGGGCCAAAGCTGCAGCGCGTTCCTGCCTATGTCTGCGCGGTACGCCCTTAGGTTTTCCCGTTGTTCCGGATGTGTACAGCATCAGCGAAAAATCTTCAGCATTTGCACGCGATTTACCTTCTATCGGTGTCGCCGCCAGCAGATCTGAAAATAAATCACTGCCAGGCAGCGCTTCTCCTACCGCAACGGCTGCAATTTTTTCTGCCGCGGTGGCGTTCCGGACCGCGTCAATGCAGGAGTCGTCGTAGATGATCATTCTGGCGTCTGCGTCAGTCAGGCAATAATCAATTTCCTCGGGCTTGGCGCGCCAGTTCAATGGCGTCACAATGACACCGAGTAACTGGCAGGCCCAGTGCAAGGTTGCCATTTCCCAGCGGTTCTGCATCACGACCAGCAAGTGATCGCCATGTCGCAAGCCGCGCTGTTCCAGGCCGCCGGCTACGGTTCTGATGATATCGAACCATTGCGCGTAGGTCAGGCGTTTACCCTCGGCAACCAGTGCCGGCGCGTTCGGGTTGCGTTCAACACTTTGAATAAAAGTGCTTCCCAGATCAAGCATTTGCAGTCTCCGCATTTTCAGTTTTCAATTGAGGGGCTACATCGAGAATCGCCTCGACAATAGGTGTATAGCCAGTACAGCGGCACAGGTGCCCGGATAACATATCGCGTACCTGTTCCTCCGTTGGGTCCGGGAAACGCTGCAGAAAATCCACACAAGACATCAGAATGCCGGCTGTACAGAACCCGCACTGCAACGCATGGTGTTTCTTGAATGCCTGCTGCAGGATGCTCAGCGTTCCATCCTTATTCATCAGTCCTTCGACCGTCCGCAACTCACAGCCATCGACCTGCCGTGCCAAACACAGACACGAGCGCGTCGCCACGCCATTGATGTGGACGGTGCAAGCCCCGCAAACACCGTGTTCACATCCAACATGCGTTCCGGTAGCACCGAGCTCATGACGGATGAAATCGGACAGGAGCATGCGGCTTTCAGCCTGGCTGCTGCGTGCCACGCCATTGAGCATGACGCGAATGGAATGTCTGGTTCGTTCTTCTGACATCATTTACTCCTTGTTCTCTGTACTGCGGGATATCGCTTTCTCAATTGTGCTCTGCCCCAGTTCCCTGACCAGATGACGTCGATACGCAGCAGAGGCATGCTGATCGTCCTGGGCATTCAATTGCCAGGACAGATCATTCAGGCGTTTTCCGAAAGAACCCGCATCCTTGCGTTCCCACTCCACCACTGTCGGCATATCAGCCACGCCGCCAATGCCCAGCCTTATTTTTTCCGGACCGACTTCGACAGCACAGGCTACGATCGCGAAATCGCCACGCCTCAGGGCGAACTCGTCAAATGCATAGCCGTGCCCTTGTCCTGCCACGGGGAAACGCACCTCCGTGACCATTTCATTGGTCTGCTTGGCAGTGGTCAGCATGCCCTGCTGAAACTCCACCGCAGGCAGTTCCCGGGATTTCTTTCGCGAGCGCAGCACGACGCGACCACCCAGCGTAGCAAGACATAAAGGCAGCTCTGCACTGGGATCGGCATGAGCGATTGAGCCCACCACAGTCCCGCGATTACGAATCTGATAATGGGAAATGAATGGAATGGCTTCGGCCAGCAGCGGAATAGACGCTGCGAGTTCTGGCCAGTATTGCAATTGTGCTTGGGTGGTACTTGCACCGATGCACACCATGCTTTTTTCCTGTTTGATGTAATTGAGTTCTTTACAACTTGAGATATCCAGCAGCCAGCCGGGTTGAGCCAACCGCATATTGAGCAGGATCACCAGTGATTGCCCACCAGCCAGAATGCGTGCGTTCTCGCCATCCTCGTGCAGCCATTTCAGCGCGTCCTCAACGCTTTCGATGCGTCGGTATTCAAAGGCGTGTGGCTTCATTTGCTTATCCTCAGAAAACGCAGGATCCGTTGCAAGATACCTGCAGAACTACCGACCACAGATTTACCGGATGCCTGGCGGCCCAGTTGTTCAAAAAGCTGACCCAGCACCATACGTGCGGCTCCTTCCAGCATGCGACCACCCACGGCGGCCACCTTGCCCTGCACCTCCGCTTCATACTGATACTTCATCAGAGTGCCTTTCTCATTGGCCTCCAGTACGATATCGCCACCACCTTCCGCGCCGCCCAGCGACGAAACGCCGCTTCCCTGTAGATGCAACGAGTTGGGTCTGTTGATATTGGTCAGGGAAATCGTGGCTTCGTATCGGGCCTTGATCATTCCTATACTGATCGTGACGTCCGCCCGATATTTGTTTTCGCCTATCTGTTCCAGTTCGCGACAGCCTGGAATTACCTTGGCCAGCGCTTGCGGATCCATCAGTACATCGAACACTTCTTCCGGTGTTGCCGGAATCTGTGTGCTGCCCGTAGCGGAAAGTGCATGGCCCTTGCCCGTTTTTTTCGCGGGCTTCTGGATCTGCACATCTTCCGATGGCGGAGGATCTTCAAAACCGATCAGTTCCAGAACCCGATTTGGCGTAAGCGGCAGACGTATATCCGGCGTTCCGCCCAAAGGACTCAATGCATCCGCCACGGCGTTGGCAACACAGACGGGGGTGCTCATATTGTTTCCTTCGCCCAGACCTTTTGCGCCCAGTGGTGTGAATGGACTTGGTGTCTCGAGATGGACAATGACTGGATCAGGAACTTCGTAGCTTGTGGGCACCAGATAATCAGCAAATGTGCCTGACTGGAAGCCGCCATCTTCGCCGTACCGAAACTCCTCCAGCAAAGCCGCTCCCAATCCCTGGGCGAAGGCGCCTCGAATCTGCCCATCTGCCATGGCCGGATTCAGAATTTTTCCGGCGTCGTGTGCGGTCACGTATCGATCAATTCTGACCTTACCGGTTTTACGATCGAGTTCCACCGCACAGATATCAAATGCAAATCCATACGCTGCGGAGGTATTGATTCGATCATCTTCTGTCGGCGCCTCGAGTGACTCTGGCGTCCAGAATTCGGTGACACGCATGCCAGGTGACATCCCCTCCGGCAGTTCGGCAGGTGCCCAATGAGCACTACTGGCGAGCCGCGCGAAAGGCATGGCCTTGTCTGATTGTCCTGCCCGGAAAACCTTGCCACCTTCAAAGGAAATATCATCCGCCGAACATTTCAATTGATGAGCGGCTATATCACTTAATTTGGCGCGCAGTTTCGTTGCCGCCAAATGAACCGTACCAGCCACAGCACCAGCAAAGCGGCTCGAATAATTGCCGGCTGCAACAGACCAGGCATCCTTGTCAGTATCAAAATCGACATTGACATTAATGTCTTTGGGCTGCAGGCCGAACACATCGGCCACCACCTGCGCGCAAACTGTGACATGTCCCTGGCCCGCGGGTGAAGACGCAATCACAACTGTGACACTTCCCAGCAGATCAATACTCACGGTTGCCGCCGCAATGCCGCCATTCTTCGGACCCGCCTTGGCGCGCTGCTCGGGGGTTAGTGCAATCGTGATATAGCCCATGTTGGAAATAGACGGTTCAACGATGGCGGCATAGCCAATCCCGTACAGCCGTCCTTCAGCGCGCGCCTCATCCCGCCTGCGCAGCAGTTCTTGCAAGCCTCCCTGATCTATGGCTGCCGCCAGGGCTTTTGGATAATCACCGGAATCGAGCAATGCACCTGCCGCAGCCCGGTAAGGAAACGCCTCGGGCTGAATAAAATTACGTCGATACACATCCAGCGGATCAATATTCAGATGCTGAGCAATCCGTTGAACCATACGCTCCAGTGCAAAATACACTTGAGGTCCACCAAATCCGCGTACCAGCCCCGAAGGCATTTTGTTGGTGACAACAACACGATTGCGTACGTGCAGATCATCAATTCGATAGGCGCCAGTCAGTATCCCATGCATACGATAAAAGGTGGCTGGCTCAGGTGCCCGCAGGTAGGCCCCCACGTCATCCTTCTGATCCAGATCCAGCGCGCGTATCCGACCATCGCCATCGAAGGCGGCTTTGACAGTCGCAAGCCGTCCATTGGCTGCTGTCGCCGCGCTCAAATGCTCCAGTCGGTCTTCCACCCACTTTACCGGGGCTCCACCGGCTTTACGCGAAGCCAGGCACATGAGCACTACAGATGTAAAAACGGCCTGTTTGACGCCAAAGCTACCGCCCGAGTCTGGCGCAGAGCGATGCCGCAGTCGATTGCCGGGTACATTCAGCGCCAATGCCATGACGGCATGCATTGAAAAAGGCCCCATGAAATTGGAGCACACCTCGTAGCCTTCATCGCCAGGTAAATGTTCTGCAATGACAACGCCACATTCGATAGGCGTACAGGAATTTCGAGGATATTCAATATCGATTTCCAGATTGTGTTCACATTCCCGGAAACGGGCTTGCGGATCCCCGTAATTGAATTCGCGCTCGTGAAGCACATTGGTGCCTACCGCTTCGTGCAGAATGGCAGATTCTTCTTTCATTGCACTTTCGATACTACTGACCGCCGGCAATGCTTCAAATTCGACACGGATTCCGTCAAAGGCGTCCTCAGCAAGATAGCGGTCTTCAGCGATGACAACTGCAATTGGTTCGCCTACATAGCGAACCTTGTCCATCGCCGTGGACCACATCTCCATGGGCATCTTCACGCCATTGATAAACGGCCGCGACCATGCCCGAACATCCTCGGGTGTAAGCACCGCCCTCACCCCGGGCATTTGCTCTGCCTGGGAAACGTCAATGGATTTGATGCGCGCATGCGCATAGCTGGATCGATAGACCGCGGCGTGCAGTGTGCCCGGCTTGAGACCCAGGTCATCACCATAGCGTCCCCTGCCTGTCAATAACGGTATGCTTTCAAAACGCTCAACGCGCTTGCCGACAAATTTGCCGGCGCTGCCCGATGCCGCGTCATCCACGCTGCTCATGCACTGCCTCCGAATCTGCTGTTATTGGAGCCATCAGCCGTATACGCTGATTTGGCAAAGCAGCAGAACTGCTGCCACTGGCTCCTGTTCATTTTTCGCCTTGCTATGACAATTGAATTTTTCTTCACATGTACAGAAGCAAACGAAAATGAACCTGTGGGAGGCAGTATAGAAATGCGCCCGGACATTACCTTTACCCCGCAGTCGGATCAATTACCTTAGAGTCTGATTATTTTTTCTGATCCCCGGAAATGGCCGATTTTTACTACATAATGATTCTCGCAATTACCCGGCTGCTGCGCTGCAACAGTCGCTTTTTGCATGCAGACATATAACAACTGTAATGAGGCATTAACATGGAGAATCTGGATGTTCTGGTCCTGCGCAGACTGAGTGCATGGCGCGCAGAAGGTAAAAATGCACTTCTGGCAACTGTCACCCGTACCTGGGGATCCTCGCCGCGACCGCTGGGCTCGATTATGGCCATGAGCCAGGATGGAGCCGTCGTAGGATCCGTATCCGGCGGATGCATCGAGGACGATCTGTTTTATCGCTATACGACTGGTGAGGACAAAGTCGCGTTCACGAACAATGCGCCCCCCTGTCTCATTCAATATGGACTGACAGCAGAAGAAGCCTTCCGGTTTGGCCTTCCTTGCGGCGGTACGCTTGAAATACTGCTCGAATTCAATCCGGACGCTGAGGCGCTACAGGCGCTGGTAGCAGCACTGGATGAAGGTCAGCTTATGCAACGCAAAGTAAGCATCGAATCCGGTATTGTCGAACAACGGCCCATCGATCAGCCCACGCCACTCAGTTTCGACAAAACAACTTTGAGCACAACTTTTGGGCCTGAATTTCGAATGTTATTGATTGGCGCGGGTCAATTGACAGAATATGTGGCAACTATGGCGCTATTCAGTGGCTTTGCGGTGACAGTCTGCGATCCGCGTGCCGAATACAGAAAAGACTGGTCCGTGCAGGGAGTCACCCTGCTCTCGGATATGCCAGACGACGTTGTTACCAGCTTCCAGGCAGACGCCCGAAGCTGCATCATCGCACTGACTCACGATCCCAAACTGGACGATCTGGCACTCATGGAAGCGTTGGAAACCAAGGCATTCTATGTGGGAGCCATCGGCTCTCGTCGCAATAATCAGGCCAGGCGCCAGCGCATGATGGAACATTTCGGTTTGACCGCCGGACAGCTTGCTCGCCTGCGCGGACCTATCGGTATCTATATTGGCAGCAAAACACCCGCGGAGATTGCCATTAGTGTCATGGCAGAAGTGATTGCAGGAAAAAACGGCGTCGCCCTGCCCGCGAGCATGGATGTTGCCAATGCCAAGGAATTGAAGACAAAGCAGGTCGCTTGATTGGTATGTGGGAGCGCTAGGGCGAGCGATTGTTACGACTACATCGAAAAATCGCTGATATCAGCCTTCAGCTTGCCCGAGCCAATACCATTGAAGGATTGCAGTCAAGCGAGTGAATGTTCGCAAATTCGCAACTACTCCGGCCATAATTTTGAACGCAAGGCCAGAGACATTCCCTTACCAAGACTTTGCCTCACCAAGCGTGACGAAGATAATTAGCCAGCAGAGTGTGATCGCAACAACAATATAAAATGAGGCAATCCTTGCTTTGGTCGAGTGATTCTTTAGAACATAGGTCATTATTATCACGACCAGTACTAAAAAAAGAAGAATGAATTGAATAATATGCTTGATGTGCATAAGGCAAATGCTATAGACAAAGTTTCCGGGTTTTGCAGTCGTGAAATAAAATTCAATCGCGCACAGGGGCTGCAACTGGCAATTCACGCATTAATCAACTACCGCTACAGTTAATTTTTGGTCAGTCATATCTTCCAAATATGGAACAAATACGCAAAAATCACCCCAAAGATCACCATTCCTACCGTCAGAACATACGTGATGAAATGGACGGCTGCAAGCATTCCAAGTATGGTGATTTTTCTATTCAATTTACATAGAATTCCAGAGAGCACCATGGAGGGAACGATTAATTTCAAGCACAAAATCGACCAAAAAAATAATTCACTTTTTTGATTTATGGCTCTCGACATCGCCGTTGCCAACACAAGTGCACTTCCGCAGCCCCATCCCCAGTATGTCATCGCCAGGCTGAATTGACCGGTCACCAACTTTCTCACTACACTCAACATTTTTATTTCTCAATTTTCAAAAACTGCCGCTCTTTGCAAGCGATAAAGCTCTGTTTGACATAACACCGATATAAATTTCAGCAACATCAAGTGGCATCTATACGTCTTGAATAAACCGATTGATCTCTTCCTGCAAAGGCACGTCTTCTTTTGAAAAAATGACTAATGCACACACAACGGATGACAAAAATCCATAAAAGGCGGGTAACGTCGTAAAGTGTTCGTTAATCATCACATTTGACTGTAAAGCGCACGACATAAAGCCTATT
>JBEBTQ010000008.1:0-24043 GCA_040393685.1 Advenella kashmirensis
CAATGGTGATGGCAATGTCCGCTTCCCGCCGCGTCAGGCTCACGAAACGCGGCACGGGCAATACGTCAATTGTCATATCCGGAAAGCGACTCTGAAACTGTGCACATAGAGGCGCAATAATGCAGGAACCAAAAGCCTCTGTGGCGGCCACCCGGACATGGCCTGCCGGACTCTGACTTACACCCTGCAGGTCTTCCTGGGCGTTGTACAGTTGTGATTCCATCTGCTCAGCGTGAGCAAGCAGTTGCTGACCGGAGCGGGTCAGGGTAAATCCTGAGGTTCGCGATTTGTCGAAAAGCAGCTGTCCCAGGTCGGCTTCAAGCCGCCGGATGCGGCGCGTGACGGTTGTGTGCTCCACGCCCAGTCGCGCCGCTGCAGCGCTGGCTCTGTGTGTTCGGGCCACTTCCAGGAAGTAGCGAATGTCGTCCCAGTCTGGCATTTTTGTTGTGCATTAATGAACAATAGATGTGCAATTATTCTATTGCAAAACTGATTTATACACATCAAACTTAATGCGTTTTGCAAACAAAACAATAAAAGTATTACAAAATCAAGGAGACTCCAATGTTGATCAGAAAAACCGCAATCGCGGCCGCCGGGTGCATTGCGCTCAATGCGTGGGCCGCTGACATTCCCGAAGTCAAAATCGGCGTACTGACAGACATGTCGGGCACCTATGCTTCGATGGGCGGACCTGGTTCGGTCGCCGCTGCCCAGCTTGCGATTGATGAATGCCTTGCCGGTCCGTGCAAGGGAATGAAAATCGAACTGCTGTCGGCAGACAACCAGAACAAGGCCGATGTGGGTGCAGCCAAAGCCCGCGAATGGTTTGACCGTCAGGGTGTCACTGCCATTGCCGACCTGACCAATTCGGCCGTGGCGCTGGCCGTGCAGAATGTGGCAAAGGAAAAAAACCGCATTGCCCTCTTCTCGGGACCGGCCACCACCGCGCTGACCAACAAGTCATGCTCGCCCACGGGCTTTCACTGGATGTTTGATACTTACTCCCAGTCTGTCGGCGGCGCCAAGGCAACGGTACAGGCGGGTGGCAAATCGTGGTTCTTTCTGACCGTGGACTATGCTTTCGGGCATTCCCTGGAAGCCGATACAGCCGCCATGGTCAAAAAGCTGGGTGGCACGGTAGTCGGGCAGGTACGACATCCCCTGAACAACAGTGATTACGCTTCCTTCCTGCTGCAGGCACAAAGCAGCAAGGCCCAGGTGGTTGCGCTGGCCAATGGCGGACAGGATACCGTCAACGCCGTCAAGCAGGCCAAGGAATTTGGCATCAGCGATAGTGACCAGCGCCTTGTTGCCCTGCTTATTTTCTTGTCTGACCTGCGTGCGCTAGGAAACGAAAGTGCACAGGGCCTGACTTACGTCGATGGTTTTTACTGGGATTTCGATGATGGCACACGCAAGTGGTCAGATCGTTTTGCCAAGGCCTTCAAGGGACTGAAGCCCACCATGACGCAGGCCGGCGTTTACTCAAGCGTGCTGCATTATCTGAAAGGCGTGGCCGCTGCCAAATCCACTGACGGCGACAAGGTCGCCGAGCAGATGCGCAAGCTGCCGATAGAGGACCCCATCATGCATAACGCCTCCATTCGCGCCGATGGTCGTGTGATTCACGATATGTATCTTTACCAAGTCAAAAAACCGGATGAGAAGAAAAGTGAATGGGATTATTCCAAGCTGATTGCCACGATTCCCGCACAAGAAGCGTTCCAGCCGCTGTCTGACTCCACCTGCCCCCTTGTCAAAAACTAAAGGATTGATGTTATGAGTGCTATACCTAATATTCCACTGCTGATCAATGGCGAGAAAGTCCAGTCAGCCGCCAGCGAATGGCTGGATGTGCTGAATCCGGCCAGCCAGGAAGTGGTCGCGCGTGTGCCGATGGCATCCGTGGAAGAAGTGGACAAAGCCGTTGCCAGTGCCAAGGCCGCGTTCCAGAGCTGGCGCAATACCAGCCAGGGAACCCGTATGCGCGTGATGCTGAAACTGCAGCAACTGGTGCGCGACAATACACAGAAACTGGCTGAACTGATCACGCTGGAACACGGCAAGACCTTGCCCGACGCAGAAGGCGAAGTCGGACGCGGCCTGGAAGTGATTGAACATGCCTGCTCTATTGTCAGCCTGCAACTGGGCGAGTATGCAGAAAATGCAGGTACGGGTATTGATGTGTATACGGTGATTCAGCCTCTGGGCGTATGCGCAGGCATTACCGCATTCAATTTCCCGGTCATGCTGCCCTGCTTCATGTTCCCCATCGCTGTTGCCTGCGGCAATACCTTTGTGTTGAAGCCCTCTGAGCAGGATCCCAGCGCTTCCCTGTTCCTGGCTGAGCTCGCACATGAGGCTGGCCTGCCACCAGGCGTATTGAACGTTGTTCACGGCGGCCCCGATGTTGCCAATCGTCTTTGCGAACATCCGGATATCAAGGCAGTGTCCTTCATTGGATCGTCTCATGTAGGCACACAGATCTATCAGCGCGCCTCCAATGCCGGCAAGCGCTGCCAGGCCATGATGGGTGCAAAAAACCACTGCGTCATCCTGCCGGATGCCGACAAAGAAGTGGCCTTGAACCAGCTGGTGGGTGCGGCCTTTGGCGCAGCCGGTCAGCGCTGCATGGCCACATCGGTAGCGGTCATGGTGGGCGATGCCAAAGACTGGATTGATGAGTTTGTAGAAAAATCCAAAGGTCTGAAAGTGAATGCCGGCAGTGATCGCAAGGCGGATCTTGGACCTTTGGTATCGCCACGTGCCAAACAGCGTGTGGCGCAACTGATTCAAAGCGGTGTGGATGAAAAAGCCAGTCTGCTGCTCGATGGCCGCGACGTTGCGGTTCAAGGCTATGAGAAAGGGAATTTTATCGGCCCGACCATCTTCAGCGACGTCAAAGACGATATGGCAATTTATCGCGAAGAGATTTTCGGGCCGGTGCTCTGCATTGTGTGCGTGGACACGCTGGAAGACGCTGTGGAATTTGTCAACCGCAACCCTAACGGTAACGGTGTGGCGATCTTCACACAAAGTGGAGGAAATGCCCGATACTTCCAGAACAATATTGACGTCGGCCAGATCGGCATCAACATTCCGATTCCCGTTCCCGTTGCGTGGTTCAGCTTCACTGGCTCGCGCGGCTCAAAACTGGGAGACCTGGGACCCAATGGCAAGCAGGCACTGCTGTTCTGGACACAGACCAAGTCGGTGACCGCCCGCTGGGCCTCGCATGACAAGGGTGTGAACACCACGATCGCACAGAAGTGAGCCAGGCGTCGAGTCAAACACAATTGTCATACTATGCAAGTGAATGAGTCATTGGATAGGGAAATATACTGCTCTCATTTTCATTGATATCCAGTTCACGGCCGATATAAGGAAAAGCGCGCTGAGCACATTGTGTGCGCTCACATACCCGACACCCCATGCCGATGGGGGTCGGGTTGTCAGGATTTCTGATATCCAGGCCCCGGGCATAGACAAGACGATGCGCATGTTCCACATCGCACCCCAATGCAACAGCGAACTCTTTACCAGGCTGGCCAAAACCGCCAGCCTGGTGAAACACGGTACGCGCAATCCATAAGTAAACCCGTCCATCCGGCATGCGTGCCAATTGCCTTAGAATTCGACCAGGATTTGAAAAGGCTTCATAGACACTCCAGAGCGGACAGGCCCCGCCTACGCGCGAAAAATGAAAATGTGCCGCCGATTGGCGCTTCGATATATTGCCGGCCCGGTCTACCCGGATAAAGAAAAAGGGCACACCCGCTGCTTCTGGGCGCTGCATCGTGCTCAGGCGATGACAGATGGTTTCGAAACTGACACCAAAGCGCTGGCCCAGCAGATCAATATCGTAATGTAATTGTTCAGCCGCTTCCAGGAACCGGGTGTAAGGGAGAATGAGTGCTGCTGAAAAGTAGTTAGCAAGGCCAAGGCGCACCAGGCGGCGTACGGCCTCACTGGAGAACCGTGGCGTATCCACCATGCGTTCGAGCATAGGATCAATTTCCAGAAAAGCCAATTGCGTTCCCATTTGGAAAGCCTGCTGCCCAGGCTTCAGATATGCGGGCAGACTGAGTCGCCGATTATCAGGATCGTAATACCGCTGAAGGTTTTTTTCCGAGGCCAGAGTATCCACAATCACACCATGCCTGTCCTGCAACCGGCGAGCCAGTTGCTCGACCAGGCCCGATGGTGTTGTCTCTGACAAGCCCCAGGATATATGGCACTGTTCGGCGTGCGCATCGAGCTCCGAGAAATGATTATGATGGGTAAAGAAGAAATCGCGTGCTTCTTCGTAAGGTTGCGTAGGCGCAACCAGCGGCTCCTGACCCTCTTTGTGATCCTGATAGGTCATCTTTTCAGCCATCGCTTCCAGACGGTCCACGGCCTCCCGATGACGGCGATGCAAATGAATGAGCGCCCGACCCACGGCAGGCATATTCATTGCAATCTCCCGCATTTCGGTCAGTGAAATCCGCGCTTCCTCGTTGCCGCCCAGCGGAGAGGCCGGCAGCGTTGCCGCCACTTCACGAAGCGCAGACACCATGCGCGTTTGCTCGTCTTCAGAAAAGGCGTTAATGTCGACATCGAGCACTTCACTCAGACGCAGCAGAACGGGCATCGTTAATGGTCGCTGGTTCTGTTCGATCTGGTTCAGATAACTGGGTGACAGATCCAGCATGCGCGCCAGGCCACTTTGAGTGAGTTTGCGCTCTTCGCGCAGGCGTCGCAGGCGAACACCCATAAATATTTTGCGCATCACAGCTCGATTTGAATGTTTCCGATCATCCGATTATATCTGCAATATTCGCAAAATTCGCAAATACACCATTGCCATTTCACGGATATTCGCCTTCTAAATAATGCATATTTCGCGAGTCTTGCGTAAACTGCGAACACACATGTTCAATTGAAGTCCGTAACCGACAAGAGGAAGACAGACCATGACAAACACTACCGAAGCCAAGGGCGTTAAACCCAAAAAATCCGTTGCGCTGTCCGGCGTGGTTGCCGGCAATACCGCGCTGTGTACAGTGGGACGCAGCGGTAACGATCTGCACTATCGAGGCTATGACATCCTGGATATCGCCGAAACCTGTGAATTCGAAGAAGTCGCCCACCTGCTGATTCACGGGAAATTGCCCAATAAAGCCGAACTGACGTCCTACAAGGAAAAGCTGCGTCGCCTGCGCGGCCTGCCGGCGCAATTGCAAATCGCGCTGGAGGCGCTGCCTGCCGCCAGCCACCCGATGGATGTCATGCGCACCGCTGTGTCGATCCTGGGATGCGTGTTGCCAGAGAAAGACGACCACAACGTGCCCGATGCGCGCGATATCGCAGATCGCCTGATGGCAAGTCTGGGACCCGCCCTTCTATATTGGTATCACTATAGCCATAACGGCCGACACATCGATATCGAAACCGACGACGACAGTATCGGTGGCCACTTCCTGCACCTGTTGCACGGCAAAAAACCGTCAGACGAATGGGTGCGCGCCATGCACACCTCGCTCATTCTGTATGCCGAGCACGAATTCAACGCATCCACCTTCACCAGCCGCGTGATTGCGGGTACGGGTTCGGATATGTATTCGGCCATTACCGGAGGAATCGGCGCATTGCGCGGGCCCAAGCATGGCGGCGCCAATGAGGTGGCTTTTGAAGTCCAGAAACGCTATGAAACGCCGGATGAAGCTGAAGCCGATATCCGCAAGCGTGTAGAGAATAAGGAAGTGATCATTGGATTTGGCCATCCGGTGTACACTGTTTCCGATCCGCGCAACAAAGTCATCAAGGAGGTTGCGCGTACGCTGTCGGCAACACAGAAGAACACGAAAATGTTCGATATTGCCGAGCGCCTGGAAAGCGTGATGTGGGATATCAAGAAAATGTTCCCCAATCTGGACTGGTTCTCTGCCGTGTCATATCACATGATGGGCGTGCCTACCGCCATGTTCACACCGCTTTTCGTGATCGCGCGGACTGCGGGATGGTCTGCCCACATTATTGAGCAACGCATCGACAATAAAATCATTCGTCCAACGGCCAATTACACAGGACCCGAAGACCAGACATTTGTTCCACTGGATAAGCGCTGATTGTTATGAACACTGCATACCGCAAGCCCCTTACCGGCACCCGCCTGGACTATTTCGACGCGCGCGCAGCGGTCGATGAGATCAAGCCGGGCGCCTACGACACGCTGCCGTACACGTCACGTGTGCTGGCAGAGAATCTGGTTCGTCGCTGTGATCCTGCCACGCTGACCGATTCGCTTAAACAACTGATTGAACGCAGGCGCGATCTGGACTTCCCATGGTTTCCCGCAAGAGTGGTGTGTCACGACATCCTTGGCCAGACTGCGCTCGTTGATCTGGCCGGATTGCGCGAGGCCATCGCCAAACAAGGTGGCGACCCTGCGCAGATCAATCCGGTTGTGCCCACACAGCTGATTGTGGATCATTCGCTGGCGGTCGAGCACGCAGGCTTTGAGAAAGATGCATTTGAAAAGAACCGTGCCATCGAAGATCGCCGAAACGATGACCGGTTTCATTTCATTAACTGGACCAAAAAAGCGTTCAGGAATGTCGACGTCATTCCACCGGGCAATGGCATCATGCACCAGATCAATCTGGAGCGCATGTCACCCGTAGTTCACCAACGTAATGGCGTGGCCTTTCCTGATACGCTGGTCGGCACCGATAGCCATACACCGCATGTTGACGCGCTGGGCGTGATTGCCATTGGCGTGGGCGGTCTTGAAGCCGAAAGCGTCATGCTGGGGCGCGCGTCGTGGATGCGCCTGCCGGACATCATCGGCGTGGAACTCACCGGACAGTTGCAGCCGGGCATCACGGCTACCGATCTGGTCCTGGCGTTGACCGAGTTTTTGCGCAGCCAGAAAGTCGTTTCGTCATATATTGAGTTTTACGGTGAAGGTGCGGCGCACCTCACGCTGGGTGATCGCGCGACCATCTCAAATATGACGCCCGAATATGGTGCGACTGCGGCACTGTTTTATATTGATCAGCAGACGATTGATTATCTGAAGCTGACCGGCAGGGACGACGAACAGGTCCGGCTGGTGGAATCCTATGCGAAACAAACCGGCCTATGGGCCGATAGCCTGAAAACGGCCGAGTATGAGCGTGTGCTGACATTTGATTTGTCATCGGTCGTGCGCAATATCGCCGGTCCGTCCAATCCGCATCGACGTGTGCCAACCACAGAACTGGCTGCGCGTGGCATTACCGGGGTCGTGGAAAATGAGCCCGGCCTGATGCCCGATGGGGCTGTCATCATCGCTGCCATTACCAGTTGCACCAATACAAGCAATCCGCGCAACGTGATTGCGGCGGGTTTGCTGGCACGCAATGCCAACAAACTGGGACTGACACGCAAACCCTGGGTCAAATCATCGCTTGCGCCAGGTTCCAAGGCGGTGCAGCTTTACCTTGAAGAGGCCAATCTCCTGCCTGAACTGGAAAAACTGGGCTTTGGTATCGTCGCCTTCGCCTGTACCACCTGTAATGGCATGAGTGGCGCCCTGGACCCGGTGATCCAGCAGGAGATTATCGACCGCGACCTGTATGCGACGGCCGTACTGTCAGGCAACCGGAATTTTGACGGTCGCATCCATCCCTACGCCAAGCAGGCTTTCCTGGCATCGCCGCCTTTGGTCGTGGCATATGCAATTGCAGGCACAGTTCGTTTTGACATCGAAAAAGACGTTCTTGGCACTGATCAGAACGGCAAGCCCGTCACACTCAAAGACATCTGGCCGGATGATCAGGAAATCGATGCCATTGTGGCAAGCAGCGTCAAGCCGGAGCACTTTCGCAAGGTATACGAGCCCATGTTTGCGGCCAGCGTCGAGCAAGGTGAATCCATTGATCCACTGTACGAATGGCGACCACAGAGTACATACATTCGCTGTCCGCCATACTGGGAAGGCGCACTGGCCGGCGAGCGTACGCTTTCGGGCATGCGCCCGCTTGCCGTGCTGGGTGACAATATCACGACCGATCACCTCTCTCCTTCCAACGCCATTATGCCCAACAGCGCGGCAGGCGAGTATCTCGCCAGGATGGGGTTACCGCAAGAGGACTTCAACTCTTATGCCACCCACCGAGGCGACCATCTGACTGCGCAGCGCGCAACCTTTGCCAATCCGAAGTTACTCAATGAAATGGTGCAGGAAAATGGCGAAGTGAAACAGGGATCGCTGGCTCGCATAGAACCGGAAGGCAAGGTGGTGCGTATGTGGGAAGCCATTGAAACCTATATGGAGCGCAAGCAGCCCCTGATTATTGTGGCGGGCGCAGATTATGGACAGGGCTCTTCACGAGACTGGGCGGCCAAGGGAGTACGTCTCGCAGGTGTTGAAGTGATTGTTGCAGAAGGCTTTGAGCGCATTCACCGCACCAATCTGGTTGGTATGGGTGTGTTGCCGCTTGAGTTCAAGCCCGGCGTCAACCGCCAGACGCTGAATATTGATGGCACTGAAACGTATGATGTGCTTGGTCAGCCCAAGCCCCGCTCTACCCTGACCCTCGTGATCAATCGGAAAACGGGCGAACGCGTCGAGGTGCCAGTGACCTGTCGCCTGGATACGGCCGAAGAAGTGTCGATCTACGAGGCAGGCGGTGTCTTGCAACGCTTCGCTCAGGACTTCATCGAATCAGCGGTTGCCGGCTAAGGAACGTTAAAGGAACAAAACATGAATCATGCACCTCAGATCAAAATAGCTGCGACCTATATGCGTGGCGGCACCAGCAAAGGGGTCTTTTTTAATCTGACAGATTTGCCCGAAGCGGCGCAGGTTCCGGGCGCTGCCCGCGATGCGCTGCTGTTGCGGGTAATCGGCAGCCCCGATCCTTATGGCAAGCACACCGATGGGATGGGAGGTGCGACTTCAAGTACCAGCAAGATTGTCATTCTGTCCAAAAGCAGTCGTCCTGATCACGATGTGGATTATCTGTTTGGCCAGGTGTCAATTGACAAGCCTTTTATCGACTGGAGCGGCAATTGCGGGAATCTGTCCGCTGCGGTAGGACCTTTTGCCATCAGCAACGGACTGGTTGAGCCTGATCGCATCCCGCAAAATGGGGTGGCGACCGTCCGTATCTGGCAGGCCAATATCAGCAAAACCATCATCTCGCATGTGCCTGTCTCTAATGGAGCCGTTCAGGAAACAGGCGACTTTGAACTCGATGGTGTCACGTTTCCTGCCGCCGAAGTCCGGCTCGAATTCATGGATCCGGCAGCGGAAGAAGAAGGCGCAGACGGTGCCATGTTCCCCACCGGCAATCTGGTTGATGATCTGGACGTACCCGGTGTGGGACAATTGAAGGCAACCATGATCAATGCAGGCATTCCGACCATCTTCGTCAACGCGCAGGACATCGGTTATACCGGGACGGAACTGCAGGACGCCATCAATAGTGACAGCAGAGCCCTGAACATGTTTGAGACCATACGTGCCCACGGCGCCTTGCGCATGGGTCTGATCAAAAATATCGAACAGGCTGCCCAGCGCCAGCATACGCCCAAGGTCGCCTTCGTCGCACAACCGTCAGACTATACCGCCTCCAGTGGCAAGCAAATTGGCGCAGGCGATATCGATCTGGTGGTGCGTGCACTTTCCATGGGAAAACTGCATCATGCCATGATGGGCACGGCCGCAGTGGCCATCGGGACGGCAGCGGCAATTCCTGGCACACTTGTCAATCTTGCTGCAGGTGGTCGTGAGCGCGAATCCGTGACATTCGGCCATCCATCAGGCACACTCAAAGTGGGTGCGCAGGCCATTCAGGACTCCGGCCAGTGGACAGTCAAGAAGGTGTCCATGAGCCGTAGCGCTCGCGTCTTAATGGAAGGCTTTGTCCGAGTTCCGGCAGACGCCTTTTAACGTCTGCACAGAAAAATTTTCACTTTATACCCTCATTCAGAAAGGATTAATCTTATGTCAACCCGAAAGCAACTCAGGTCTCTCGTCGAGGCGCGCCGTGGCGTTATTGTTCCTGGCGCATTCAACGCCCTGTCTGCCAGAGTCATTGCCGATCTGGGATTTGAAGCCATTTATGTGACCGGCGCGGGTGTCACCAATATGTACTTTGGCATGCCCGACCAGGGATTCATGGGCCTGCACGAGATTGCTGAACACACGGCGCGCATCCGCGATGCAGTCGATATCCCGCTGCTGGTCGATGCCGACACCGGTTTTGGCAATGCACTGAACGTTCGCCATACAGTACGGGTGCTGGAACGCGCCGGCGCTGACTGCATTCAGCTGGAAGATCAGGTCGCACCCAAGCGCTGCGGTCACTTTTCCGGAAAGGAAGTGATCTCAACCGAAGAAGCGGTCAGCAAGATCAAAGCTGCTGTGGACGCTCGCCAGGATCCGGATTTCCTGATTATGGCGCGCACAGATGCGGCTGCCACCCTTGGCTTTGAGGCAGCGATCGAGCGCGCGGAGAAGTTTGCAGAGGCTGGCGCAGACATTCTTTTCGTTGAAGCCGTCACCAAGGCCGAAGAAGTGAAGGCACTGCCCCAGCGTCTGGCCAAACCACAACTGATGAATATGGTCATTGGCGGTCGCACGCCCATTTTCAATGCGGATCAACTGGCCGAATTGGGCTATGGCGTCGTTCTGTATGCCAACGCGGCTTTGCAGGGTGCGGTTGCGGGCATGCAGAAGACACTGACAACACTGCGCGATGAGAAGGAAGTGCAGGAATCCAGTGGTCTGGTAATCCCGTTTGCAGAACGTCAGCGCCTGGTCGGCAAACCCGAATGGGACGCGCTGGAAAAGCAATACACCTGAATCTGCTGTTTAGTCCTCAAATCATCAAATAAGACCCGCCACTTCGTCTCTGTTTATAGAAAAAACCTCGAGAAGACGATAGTGGCGGCAACTTCGTTCACATTCGCATCTGCTTCTACATCATAATAAACGCGAATGTAGCGCCCCTCCCCGCAAGCACCCAATCCACCGTTTTCCGCCTTCGTAGCAGTCCGACACATTTTATAGTGCGCGCGTGTTCATATTCATGCAACAATACCGTCATAAACTGCTCACCTGAAACCTTTAGAAAAAGCCATCCATGAACAAAAATATTGACTTGATCTACTTTAATGCGGGCGGCGGGCATCGCGCCTCGGCAAGGGCACTTGAGGCCGTACTGAAAAACAGTCATCCGCACTGGAATGTCAGGCTGGTCAACCTTTTTGAAGTCCTGGATTCGCGACAGGTCTACAAGCGCGTGACGGGCGTGGCACCGGAAGATTTTTATAACCGACAGCTAGCCAAGGGCTGGACGATTGCCATGACGCCGGAACTGCGCATTCTGCAGGCATTTATCCGCCTGACGCATCAGGTGATGGTAAAGCGCCTGCAGGAACACTGGATTGAAACCGAACCCGACATGGTGGTTTCGCTGGTACCCAATTTCAACCGGGCCATGTACGAGAGCCTGGTCTCCTCGCTTCCCGGCGTGCCTTACGTAACGATTCTGACTGATCTGGCCGACAATCCTCCGCATTTCTGGATAGAGGAAAATCAGCAGCAGCATTTTATTTGCGGAACCGACAAGGCCGTGGAACAGGCACTGGCCGCAGGCCATCCGAAAAGTCATGTCCATCCCAGTTCAGGCATGCTGCTTCATCCGGACTTCTATAAAACGCCGGATATCGACAAACGCGCGCAGCTTGAACAGGCGGGATTCGATCCGGACAAACCGGTAGGTCTGGTGATGTTTGGCGGACACGGTTCCAAGACCATGCTGAAAATCGCCAAACAATTATCCGATGTGCAGATGATTTATATCTGCGGTCACAATACGGCACTGGCAAAGAAAATCAGCAAGCTGCAAACGCGCGCACATAAACTGATTGAAGGCTTTACCACGCAGATGCCCGTCTTTATGGAAATGGCTGATTTCTTTATTGGCAAGCCCGGCCCTGGCAGTATCAGCGAAGCCATTCGCAAGGACATGCCCGTGATTGTCGTGTGCAACAAATGGACCATGATCCAGGAACGGTATAACGGGGAATGGGTCACCAAAAACGGTCTGGGCATTGTGCTGAACAGTTTTGCAAAAACGCATGAGGCCGTGCATCATCTGCTGGACGACCTGGAAAGCTACAAGGCGCGGGTCAGAAAGCAGAATAATCGTGCGGTGTTTGAAGTGCCGGACGTGCTGGCGCAAATTTTGCGGCAAAGCGAAATGGCCGCCGCAGCACCCTCAGCAGCAGCGCAAAGCCTGCGTGCTACCAGCAATCTGAACGATACCAGCGACGCCAGCGATCCTGCCTGAGGGTTTTTCCGGCAGATTTATTGCAGTTGTGGATTTCCTGATCTTCGGGACATTCTGACGCCTGCGTCTTTGCAGGACCGACCTATCTGCCGCCCGTTGGAATATTCACATTAAAGAGCACAGAACCGGTGTCGCTGCGCACCGCACGCTGTGCCTTCAGTTGCAATAGCACGGAATCCAGCTGGTAACTCTGTTCCAGGCCGATCAGTTGTTCCGACGTCCCATTCATGACGCGGCTGTTTTCCAGAAGACCGGACACCTGCGATTGCTTGTCCATTGGATAGGTCAGCTTGAGCTGATTGCGGATGGCCCGCTCTTCTGCCGGATCCTGCGACAGGCGCGACAGATCCATGTAATGCGCACTGGTCAGTTCATTGGAGAACTGCAGTGAGACCAGGTCAAACACTTTGGCTCGATAGGCCAGCATCGAACGCCAGGTATTCTGATCTTCATATTTTCCGCCATTGACGGTGACACGCAGATCGCCCAGATCATCGATCGCATAGCTCGTTCCCAGACCAATATTCTTGAGTGAGCGCGCCATCTGCACCTGAGAGTCAAAAGACATGGCATCGCTAAGGCCGTAGCGCACCGCGGTATTGGCGGCGCCGGACCCAAAATTAAAACCGGGATCGGTCGCCGAAGACGCTGAATAATCCATCGCACCAGCGGTGGTCGAGTAGGCAAGCTGATTGCTGCCAATGAACCAGTTATCCTGCGTGCCGTCAGGCTGGCGGCTCAGCTGCATTCCGCCTATGCGAAAGCCTGTCTGACCGATATTGCTGACCACCTGATTGGAACCCAGGGAGAGCCTGTTGCGCTCTTCGGTCGTCATGGTCCAGTTCTGTGCACCGGTGGTAAAGTTCTGTACAGGTCTGAGTGAAATGCGCGAAGATTTGCGACGCAAGGTGGCCGGCGACTGCGTGATCAAAAACCCACTGCCATCCGATTCGTACTGATAATCTTCCCAATTGTCCACGCCTCGCAGCGCATCCTGGGTCACCAGTTGTTCAAGAGGCACAGCCTCACCTGCCATCGCGGGGGGTGGCGGTGGTTCATCGACTGGAAGCAATATGATTTTGGTGTCGCGGGGATCAAATGACCATGCAGGCGGGACGGGCTCGGACGCGACATCAGCGGCGCCCTGTCCCGCGGGCTGTATGGCAGGGGGCGCATCATCGCCCATGGGGTAAGTGACCGTCTGAGCCAGCAGCGAGGCGTCGGGGTACGCCTGCAGAACAAGAAATGCAGAAATGGTAAATCGGGTACGAACCGCTGTCAGTATTTTCATTCACACCAACCTGATTGAAAACAGTAAACAGAAAAGCAAGTATAAAAACGCAAAATGACCAGAATGAGAAAGCCCACTATTGCATGTCAACGATTCCCGGAAATCGCAGGCCGGAATGAGTGGGCACTGAAAAGACGGACGGGTCTATCCACATCATCAAAAAACAGATCGCAAACCCTTGAGTGCATTTTTATAGACGGACAGATCCACGCCCACCCCAACAAAACTGACGCCCATGTCAATATAACGCTTGGCATCTTCCGGCACAACAGCGAGAATGCCCGACGCTTTGCCTGCTGCCGTTGCCACGTCATGAATATAACGAATGGCCTTCTGCACATCCGGATGATTGGGTTGTCCCAGATAGCCGTAGGCCGCCGACAGATCTGAAGGACCAATGAAGACAGCGTCCACGCCTTCTGTAGCGACGATCTCTTCTACCGCTTCAACGCCCGCCCGGCTTTCGATCTGCAGTATGACACCAATGTGATCGTTAACACGTTTGAAATAATCTGGTTCGGTGCCGTAAGCACTGGCACGCGTCATGCCGGCTACGCCGCGAACGCCCTGTGGTGGATATCTTGTGGCGGCCACGGCGTATTCGGCCTGTTCACGCGATTCGATAAACGGAATAAGCAGATTATAAAAGCCGATATCCAGATACTGCTTTATCAGCGTCTGATTATTCTCGGGCGGCCTGCCGATGGCGGCACTGTCGCTGGCGTTGATTGCCTGCAGCTGTGCCATCAACAAAGGAATATCATTGGGTGCGTGTTCGCCGTCAACAAGAAGCCAGTCGTAGCCACACACACTGGCCATTTCAGCAAGGGTCGGATGACCGGTGCTGAGCCACATGCCAAGAAGGGTTTCACGGGCGTGAAGTTTCTGTCTGAAGGTATTGGGTATTTGTAATTTCATTGTTAGTCAGTCATGAATGTGATGAGAAAAATGTGGTCAGATGGGGACGCCCCCATCTGCCACTCAGATTCCGCCCATCAGCATGTATTTGATGACCAGATAATCGTCGATGCCGTAATGCGACCCTTCACGACCAAGTCCCGATTGTTTGACGCCGCCAAAAGGCGCCACTTCTGTCGAAATCAGGCCGGTATTGATACCGACAATACCATATTCCAGCTGCTCGGCAACGCGCCAGACCCGTCCGAGATCGCGTGCATAGAAATAGGCCGCAAGACCAAATTCGGTATCGTTGGCCATGCGAATCACATCTTCATCGGCCTTGAACTTGAATACCGGCGCCAGCGGTCCGAAAGTCTCTTCGCGGGCAAATGCCATGTCCTGTGTGGCATTGGCGATTACGGTCGGTTCAAAGAACAGCCCACCCAGTTTGCTGCGTTTGCCGCCTGTCAGAATTTTGGCCTTGTGCCCTACGGCATCTTTGATGTGGTTTTCCACTTTCTCCACGGCCTTCTCGTCAATCAGCGGACCGATATTCACGTTTTTACCTGCGCCGTCACCAACAACCAGTTTTTCAACGGCGGCAACCAGTTTCTTCGTAAATTCCTTGTAGACACCTTCCTGTACATAGATACGGTTGGCACATACGCAGGTCTGGCCGGCATTGCGATATTTGGAGATAATGGCGCCTTCCACGGCCGCATCAATATCTGCATCGTCAAAAACGATAAACGGCGCATTGCCGCCCAGTTCCATGGACACTTTCTTGATGGTGCTGGCAGACTGCTCCATGAGAATACGGCCCACTTCGGTGGAACCGGTGAAGCTGACCTTACGCACCAGCGGGTTGCTGCACAGCTCCTTGCCGATCTCAGAGGAATTACCGGTGATCAGGGACATGACGCCCGCAGGGATACCTGCCTGTTCAGCCAGCTCAATCAGGGCCAGCGCAGTCAGCGGCGTCTGTGATGCGGGTTTGATGACAACGGTGCAGCCTGCAGCCAGTGCGGGGGCCACCTTGCGCGTAATCATGGCTGCCGGGAAATTCCACGGCGTAATGGCGGCACAAACACCTATCGGTTCCTTGGTCACGACAATGCGTTGCGTGGTTTGCGGTGCGGGAATGGTATCGCCATAGACCCGCTTGGCCTCTTCGGCGAACCATTCGATGAATGACGCAGCATACGTGACTTCGCCTTTGGCTTCTGCCAGCGGTTTACCTTGCTCCGTTGTCATGATCAGTGCCAGATCATCGGCATTTTCATTGATCAGAACAAACCATTTTCGCAGAATCGCTGATCGTTCTTTGGCAGTGAGCCCCTTCCATGCAGGCCAGGCTTTATCGGCCGCCTTGATTGCATTGGCTGTTTCTTTCTGTCCCAGTTTTGGCACGGTACCCACAAGCTTGCCCGTAGCCGGATTGGTCACTTCGATGACTTCCTTGCCACCCACCCATTTACCGTTGATATAGCATTTGTCCTTGAGAAGACTGGCATTTTTGAGCTTCATGGAACGACTCCTGTTTCTGATTGACTGTATTTTGTTGACTGTATCTGAATAACTGTTTGTGATTGCCTACTGCTGAATAACTGTTTCTGATGCTGGCTTGTTTCTGCGATTGACGACTCCTGTCGTCGAATTTTTCAAGAGTAACATATCCCCCTGATCCGGGTCCGGTATTGATACATGCACACGCCAGCCAGGAACCATCAGGATCCAAGCAGCTTAGGCAGCGCCGAGCTCAGCAATGCAACGCCTGACAGTGTCAATAGGCCCAGCACGACCATACGGAACTTTTCGGGACTGAAACCGGCATAAACGCGGGTACCGATGAATGACGGGATCAGAATGGCGGGCAGCACAAATAAAAACATGGGCAGCATGGGTCGCGTAACCATGCCTGACAAAATGTAGGAGAGCATGGTCAGGGACAGCATGGCCAGATTGAAATTCTGGATGATCGTGCGCTGGGTATCACGATCAGAATAACGCAGCGCGCACCATAAAGTAGGTATGACACCTGAAAATCCGCCGAAACCACCCATAACTCCCCCGACAAGCCCGACCAGCGTGTTCGCGGTGTTGCCGCCATGCGTGATTCTTGGAAGACGTCGGGCAAAGATCATGATGGGGCACCACACAATCAGCAGCAGTCCGAGTGCTGCCTTGAACATGTTCACATCCAGCATGGGGAGCAGATAGACACCTAGCGGTACGCCGACGAATCCACCCAGCACATAGGGCGCAAGCAGACGCAGGCGAAATCCCCTGCGCAGAGAAATGGCCGCCATGATCTGGCCGCTCATGCCGCCGAAAACCGCCAGGGCAGCCGCCAGCCGTGGATCCAGCACCCATGCCCACAAGGAGATGGACACCAGACTGAAGCCGAATCCGGACAGGCCCTGTATAAAACCAGCTACGACGGCGCCCAGAATCACGTATGCGTATATTTCAGCCACAGATTTTCAGCCGGCAGGATTCAGTCATTTTGTGGGCCTATCGCAGTCGTAATTATTGCAATCATGATCATTTATCACGACTGTCCAGCATGATGGTCACCGGACCATCATTCACCAATGCCACTTTCATATCTGCACCGAATATGCCTGTCGGCACCGAACGACCTAAACCTTCTGACAGTTGCTGTACAAAACGATCAAAGTACGGACGGGCAAATTCCGGCCTGGCCGCGGCAATATAAGAAGGACGATTTCCCTTTCGTGTCTCGGCCATCAGCGTGAACTGACTCACCGCGAGAATCTCCCCTTCCGCGTCTTTGACCGACAGATTCATGACTCCCTGCGCATCGTTAAAGATTCGCAGCGACAATATTTTGCGAACAAGATAATCGGCATCCTGTTGCTGATCATCCGTTGCGATACCCACCAGCAAAAGCATGCCGCTGCCAATCTGCGACACAATGCTGCCATCCGCCGCCACCGACGCTTCTCTGACTCGTTGCACCAACACTTTCATGAATCAGACATGCTCCAGGGTTTGCGTAGGAAAGGATGCGGGCGAGACAATCTCGAGCATTTCCAGATCGGCACTGTGCCGAATCTCACGATGTCGAATTCCGGGCGGCTGATAGACGGAATCTCCTTTCTGCAGGCGGACCGTGCCGGTGTGCTCATATTCAAACTCGACCCAGCCTTGCAATACATAGACGAACTGGAAGTCAAGCTGATGCAGATGGGGAATGCCGGAGGCTTCGTGGTCTGCCAGTGCACGGATCACATGCACGGCGAAGGCGCCACCTGTGGCATCTGCCACACCCAGATCGCGATACTCAAAGAACTCACGAAGTCCACGATCAAATGAGGCGTCGTTGAGATAAGAAACCACGGCGCCGGCGGGCGACGAATGGGCTTGGCCGGCGGTTTGATCTTTGCCGGCCGAGCGACTTTTGTCCGTCGGGCCGTCTTTGTTCAAAGGATGAGCTGCGGTCATGTTTATTGTCCTTCATATAACGGGAAGGTTTGTCTCGGTATTGACCGGATTGTAACGCCATCACAGCGCGATGAAACTGCCATCAGTACGTCCAGGCCGAAGGAACACGCCGCAATGGCGCTTCCTTGCCGCTTTCCATTGCCGGAATTTTAATATCCGGTGTTCCTGCTGACTTCGCCGCTGATGGGTTTGCCATCCAGCGCATCCTGCAATTTGCCATGAATCTGCGTGATGGCCTTGACGTGGTTGGTCGGCCCGGAAATATGGGGTGTCAGCGTGATTGCCGGATGCGTCCAGAACGGATGTTCTGCCGGTAGCGGCTCCACGCGTGCGACGTCCAGCACGGCCTGGGAAAGCTGACCGTCATCAAGCAAAGCAATGAGATCTTCTTCCACAAGATGCTCGCCTCGGCCGATATTGATGAGCACAGCACCGCGAGGCAACTGGCTCAGGCTGTCTTTGTTCAGAATATCGCGTGTGGCATCGGTCAGCGGCAGGACGTTAATCAGAATGTTACTGGAGGCCAGGAATGTCGGGAACTGGTCTTCGCCGTGAAAGGTTTTGATTGACGGTAAATCTTTGGGGCTGCGTGACCAGGCCTGCACCGGGTAGCCCAGATTTTCCAGGACCTGGGCAATGCGCGAACCAATTACACCCAGGCCCATGATACCCACGACAGGGTTCTGTACCGGTGTCTGCTCTGCACTCTCCCATTTACGCTGCGCCCTGTTCTGCTCGTAAACAGCAAACTTGCGAGTAATGCCGGACAGATAATGCACGACATATTCGGTCATGGGATTGGCCAGTCCCGCATCTTCGAGACGAATGATACGCGCATTAGCCGGCAGATCGGAGCGACTGAGAATCGCATCCACGCCTGCACCCATGTTGAAAACGAAATCCAGTGAGGAGTAACGTGTGAAGAATTCGGCCGGCGGACGCCACACAATGGCAGCACGCACGTCTTCAGGCGGTGGCACTTTTGCATCGTCGGTTTGCGAACCCGTCTTCGGATCAAAGACGTGAGCGTCCCAATCCGGAAACTGCGTTTTTATCACAGCCAGCCATTTATGGGCAGCTGCCGTGTTTTCAGAGACGAGTACAACGGGGGTCATGCCAAATCCTGTTCTATTTCAATTGCAATTATCAAAAATTCGGATGGTCAGTTGCGACTATCCAGATACCTGTACCATTTAATGAGCGCACCCACATAGATTTTGCGCATTCCGTAAAATGGCAGGCGTTGTATCGGTGAAAACTCAACCGGCAGCTCTGCCTCGCGACCTGTCTGCAGATAGGCCGCAATTGCCTTACCCATGGCGGTCTGCAGGCCAATGCCGCGCCCCTGACAGCCGATGTTCAATATCAGACCCGGTTCAGGCTGATGCAGATGCGGCATATAATCGCGGGTTACCGATACCCTGCCACACCAATAGTACTCGAAGGGGATATCCTTCAGTTGCGGATACAACATCGCGATGGCTTTTTTCAAGTGGTCCCAGTCTTCTTTTCCGCGTGGCTCGCGGAACGGCCCGCGACCACCCATCAGGAATCTGCCGGTATGATCCTTGCGGAAATAGAGCAGCAAATTGCGCGTATCGGAAACCGGCTGACCCTGCGGTATCACCGTTTTGGAGATCTCATCAGGCAAGGGTGCAGTAGCAACCTGGTAGGTATTTGGGTCAACCACAGATTGCTTCAGATCTTTCCAGATCCCGTCACTATAAGCATTGGTGCAGACCACCACGCGTCGGGCCGTGACCTGATGGCCGCTTTCCGTCGAGACCTGCCAGCCGCTGCCCTGCTTACGGATCGACTGTACCGGTGTATCAGTGTGAACAGGCACACCCGCAGCAATGGTAATGCGCGCCAGTTCGCGCACGTAACTCAAGGGCTGTACCGAACCACCGCGTTCATCGAACCATCCGCCATGGTACTGGTCAGTGCCAAGCAGATCGGCGATTTCACTGCGCGATGCCGTGTGCACGGGCGCACCCTGTTTCTGCCAGTCCTCTGCGCGCCTCTGGACCATTTCCAGTGCTGCAGCGGTATGTGCCGGCTGTATCCAGCCATTGCGCGTATGAGGCACATCCAGATGATGAGTATCAATTAGTGATAGCACTGTTCTGGCAGTGGAATCGGCAAATGTAATCAGCCGACGGCCTTTTTCAGGACCATATGTGCTGAGAAGTTCCGAAGGATCCTTCTTCAATCCGGGAACCAGCTGTCCGCCGTTGCGCCCTGAGCCGCCGAAACCGATTTCCCTGGCATCCAGCACCATGCATGAAATACCAGCCTGTGCCAGATGCAGAGCTGTGCTCAGACCCGCATAGCCTGCACCAATAACCAGCGTATCCGTCTCTGCATTCCCTGACAGCCTGGACGTGGTCGGCGACGGAACCGCCGTGTCATACCAAAGGGCGGGTGTCAGCGGAAACCGGTTTTGTGGAAACATCAGATGTCCTTAATTACAACTGCAACAATCACGACTGCAATAAAATCAGAATGGATGAAGCACGCGCCTGAGGAAGTCCTGAGTGCGCGGGTGCTGCGGTGCATTGAGAATATCCGTGGCCTTGCCCTCTTCCACAATCACGCCCTGATCAAAGAAAAGGACACGATCAGCAACCTCTTTGGCAAAGGCCATTTCATGCGTGACCACAATCATTGTCATGCCGGCACGTGCCATATCCGCCATGACAGTCAATACCTCACCTACGAGTTCAGGATCCAGTGCAGAAGTGGGCTCGTCAAACAGAATGGCCTGCGGTTCCATGGCAAGTGCACGTGCAATGGCAACCCGCTGTTGCTGCCCGCCGGAGAGCTGCTGGGGATAAGAGGCCAGCTTGTCAGCAAGTCCCACTTTCTCAAGATAACTACTGGCGGCATCACGCGCTTCATTGCGCGCAATACCTTTGACATAAATCGGTCCTTCCATCACATTTTCCAGCGCGGTACGATGCGGAAAAAGATTGAAGCGCTGAAATACCATGGCCACTTCCTGACGGATCTGGCGCAGGTGACTGCTGCTGCGATCGACAAGCTTGTCGTCGATGTGAATCGCGCCTTCTTCGTAACTTTCCAGCCCATTGATACAGCGCAGGATAGTCGATTTGCCTGAGCCTGAAGGCCCCACAATACATACGACCTCTCCATTGTCAACCTTTGCATCCACGCCACGAAGTACGTGATTGCGCCCAAAACGCTTGTGAACATTTTCAAGTGTGATCATGCTGTCTTCGTCCGTTTTTCCAGATACTTCACCAGAAAAATGAGTGGCATACACATCACCAGATACATGACCGCTACCATTGTGAATACCGTGATATTGTCAAAATTCGACGTCGCAAGCAGCTTGCCCTGCATCGCCAGTTCCGCCACCGTAATGGTTGACGCCTGCGATGAATCCTTGAGCATCATGATCATGGTATTGCCATAGGGTGGCAATGTAATGCGCACGGCCTGCGGCAGAATCACCCGACGCATCATGGTTGCCCAGGTCATGCCCATGGCCTGCGACGCTTCTACCTGGCCGTGATCAATGGCTTCGATACCCGCCCGGAAATTTTCAGACTGATAGGCCGAATAGGCCACGCCCAGACCCAGGATCGATGCCTGTATGGCATTGACGTCAATACCGATATCCGGGAACACGAAATACACATAGAACAGGATGACGATAATGGGAATGCCGCGAATGATATTCACGGCGCTTTCACTGAGCCAGGCCAGCCAGCGTATGCCCGAACTGCGCATCAGTGCCCAGATCATGCCAAGCACAGTAGAGAGCAGCAAGGATCCCGCCGTCACAATCAGCGTTGCTTTGACACCCTGCAAAAGCACAGGGAAATACTGAGCGATACGTACTGACAATTCATCCATAGGCAACCACTAATTCCTGTTTCGATCGACATCTCCGTTGGAGAAAAAATCGTTTAACGAGTCGGACCGATTGCGTTGCGAAAATCGGCAACGCAATCTAATTGTGCCGACGTTTTACTTCGCCAGACTCCACTTTTTCAGAATGGAACTGACCGTGCCATCTGCCTTCAGCGCGTCAATGGCGGTACTGAGTTTTTTCTGCAGTTCGTCTTCTCCCTTGCGGGTAATCAGACCCAGATCACGAACAACGACCGGCTTGTAGCTGTCAACCATTCGAACGTTCTTGAACATATCTCTGGCCATATAGGCAGCGCCGATAGGCTGATCTACCAGCACCGCCTGAACGCGACCTTTTTCCAGATCACGCATCATGTCCGTAGAGGCTTCATACAGTTTGATATTTGTAATCCCTGCTTTCTGCGCAGGCGCGATATAAGCCGTGCCGATTTGTATGCCAACGGTCTTGTCCTTCAGTTCTTCGAGACTGGTGTAGTTGGTTTTATCACTGTCAGGCACAACCAGGCCTTCTCCGTAACTGAAAATCGTGTTGGTAAAATCAACGACTTTTTCGCGCTCATCCGTTTTGATCATGGCAGCTGAAATAATATCGATCCGCTTCGATTGCAATGATCCGATCAGCGCAGAAAAAACCATTGGGCTGATTTCATATGTGAAGCCGGCTTTTTTGGAAACAGCATCAATCACATCGACCATCACACCATCAATCTTGCCGGTTTTGGCATCCAGATAGGTGAACGGCATGCCGGTAGGCGTGGAACCCACTTTGTAATTTTCTGCGGCGAGCGCAGCCGATGTGCTCAGGCTTGCCGCTACCAGGCAAAAAGACAGTATTTTTTTCATTCCCATGACATTCTCCTATTCCTTATCGGATTTGGTTATAACCCACAGCACACAAGTATCCTGATCGGTGGGATTGGTCCATTTGCGTGGCATATCGTTTGCGTAGCAAAAGGTATCTCCCTGTTCAAGCCGGACGAACCGCTTGTCAAACCACAAATGCAATTGACCATAAATGATCAGCCCGCTGATCTCACCGCTGCGGGTGACAATCCACTCATCGCCCGAGCTACCGCCCGGCTGAATAATGGCCTGATATAAATCGACCGACGTGCAGCGCGGCGGCGTGACGATTTTCTTGATGATCTTCTTGTCGGTCATTACGACCTGTTTATGCGATGCCGCCCTGGCAATCCAGCCATCGGTCTGCTCATCGGTATATTCGGTGTTGCTCAGCAGATCGCCAATTGAAATATTAAGCGCACGGGAAATCCGGTTCAGCATATTGACGGTCGGCGATGTCATACCGCGTTCGATCTGACTGAGCGAACCGATAGAAATATCCGCCTTGCGTGCCACCTGCTCCAGCGACAGATTCTGCGTGCGACGAATATCGCGCAACTGCTGGCCGAGCCAAAAATCCACGAATGAAGCAATTTTTCCTGTGGATCTGGAAGCGTTGGCTGCCCTTTCGGTGTCCATGCTCTGCATCCCGTACTCTGTTATTTCGAAAATGAAATTTTCATTATTATGAATAATAAACACATTTGAAATATTCAACGACCGGGATAACCCTAGTATTTTCGCGAGTTACAAAGTAACGCTAACGGGGCAATGAGTGGGTCGACCAGATATACGGAATTATTGAGGCAGCAGAAAAGTCGCGCCCGGAACCAGCAATAAAAACCGGCCGAACCGAACTGGAAACGAATCGGACAGAAAAGTGCTGACGAGAAAATTAAGGTCAGACCTGTGATCAGATCAGATCTGAATAGAACAGCAAAGTCAATATGAGCAGATCAGCGATCAGGCCTGAATCGGACAATCCTTAACAGGAATATGAACAGGACTGAAAAGTTTGCAGAGATGAGATGACAGTTAAGCGCGGATCCGATGCATCACTGCGTCACCGGATCCGAATTCAGGACAGGCCGTCAGGCTGCCTTGGCAGAAAGATAGGTTTCGGCAAGGCGAATCCAGTAGCTGGCGCCGATGGGGATGAGATTATCGTTGAAATCGTAGCTGGGGTTATGCAGCATGCAGGGACCGAGACCATGATCCGGCTCGCGATGATTGCCATCGCCATTGCCCAGGAACACATAGCTGCCCGGACGCTCGCGCAGGAAAAAGGAGAAGTCTTCGGACGGCATCA
>JBEBTQ010000009.1:0-23110 GCA_040393685.1 Advenella kashmirensis
ATCGAGCCGCTGGCCTAAGGAATGGTTCGGTGACATTGACGTGCAACCCATGGAGACTACAAACAAATCGCCCATTTCCACATGGAATGGGTGGTTACCCTATATTTTGCTTGCGTTCTTCCTTGTTCTTTCCAGAACGATCGAACCCATCAAGCAGGCGTTGAATTCCGTGAGCTTCGGCTGGAGCGATATCATGGGAGAAGAAAAGGTCTCCGGAACATTGGAACCCCTTTACTTGCCAGGCGGCATACTGATTTTCGTTGTCCTGATTACGATATTTCTGCACCGCATGACGCTGGGCGAAGTCAAAGAAGCCGTAGGTGAATCATCTCGTACGATTCTGGGTGCGGGGTTCGTCCTGATCTTTACCATACCCATGGTACGGATTCTGATCAATTCAGGTGTAAACGCGGGTGATCTGATCTCCATGCCAGTGGCCATGGCACAGTTTGTCGCCGATGGCGTCGGAAGCGTTTATCCGTTTTTTGCACCGGCAATGGGTGCGCTTGGCGCATTTATTACAGGCTCGAATACGGCATCTAACTTGATGCTCGCCGACTTTCAGTTCAATGTCGCCCAACACCTTGGAATATCAACCGCCATGATGATTGCAGTGCAGGCAGTGGGAGCTGCGGCAGGCAATATGATCGCCATTCACAATGTGGTGGCAGCGTCAGCAACCGTGGGGCTGCTGGGACGCGAGGGAATTACACTTCGCAAGACCATTCAACCAACAATCTACTATCTGGTCTTCACCGGCACCATCGCCATGCTGGCGTTCTACACATGGGGGGTAACCGACCCGCTGGTAAATAAATAGGTCTCGCGTTTAATAGATCTGATATTTTTCCATGCGTTTGGCATTTACCGCATGACGAAAAAACAGGGCTCCGAAGCACGATGACTTCGGGGCCCTGTTCAATTTACGTTTGCCAGAAGGCGGTTGTTTGTCCGGTCAGACCGTCATGACGACCGGACAAAACCACTTAGCGAGTTGCCTGCTGTTGCTGTGGAACAATCGCACGAACGATAGCCACAGCAGCCTGGTCATCGCGAACGTTGAACAGGAAGTCATTACCCATACGCACACCATTCAGCGACTGTAATCGTCCGCCTACGACAGTGGCAAAACCACTCTTGGCAGGCACTGCCTTAAGTGCTGCAGCGCCTTGCGCATTCAGCGTCAGCTTGACATAGGTACGCTTCTGCTGGTCGTTGACGATGTCAATCGCCGTAAGGTTACTTCTGTCGAAAATCGCACGAGGACTGATATAAACCACTTTCTGGTCGTTCAGCTTGATCGGGCGATAACCTTTCACAGGATCTTTTGATGCAAGAAACACATTCACATTTGCAGCCTGAACAGGCGCAGCCTGGGTAGCTGCACTTTGTTCCTGTGCGTTAGCAGCGGGTGCTGCCGCTTTGTGTGTGGTATTACAACCGGCCAGTACCAATGCGAGAGGGATGGCCGCAAGTACAGATTTGTTGATAAAACGCATGTTTATTCCTTATAAGTATTCAATTTAACAGTTGCGATTTTGCGCTGCCCCTGCCCGGCGGTAGTCCGCCGGGCAGGTTGTGATGCCGGTTTCCCGGCATCACCTTGCAGCTCAATTACCACTGATAGCAAACACCTACAGAACCACCAACTTGACCGCGGGTTGAACCGGCAACGGTACCTTTAATTACCCATTTGCCGTTTTCAGTCACGGTAGAAAGGCCTGCCGCATAGCCGCCCTGACCCTGGAAGGTGCTTCCGCCGATAGCGAACATAGACTTACCAGGCAGGTAGGCTTGTGGCAGTCCGGCCATAGCCATGGCCGCAGCGGTTCCGCCATTTGCTTCATTTTTGTAGCGCTGGATCTTGCTATCAAGCTGACTCAGTCCGCTATTGAACTGGTTCACGTTGACGGCATCGGTACCATTCTTGCCAGGCGCTACGTTGGAGACTGTCGTGCCTGCGGCATCGATACCATTGCGACTCAATGTAGGACCATCGATAACGCCAACGGACCCACTGACTTCTACATCCCGGGCAGACACAACTTCGGTATTGATCGCATTAACGGATGCTGTCGGGAGAGCTGACACGGTAATGTTGTTGCCATCTCGTGTCAGCACAATGTTTTCGCCAGCCTTGAAGCCTACGACAGAACCAGGAGCAACCAGCTCAGGTGTGTCGTCATTGACCTGCAGATTCCAGCCTGCGCCAGCTGCCGCGCCAATGTTGTTCAAGGCGTCGTTCACATTGTTGTAGGTTTTGCCGTTCACTTTCAGAGAGGCTTCCACCTTGCCTGTGTCAGGATTGAACACAGAGTCACCGCCCAGGCTGTTGGCAACGGATTCACCCAGAACAAATACCTGAGCACCATTGACAGCCTGCAGACTATCGGTGTTCAGTGTTGCCTTGGCAACATTGTTCAATGAAACCGGTGCGTCAGGATCGGCACCATAAAGCGTAACCTCGTTGGTTGGTGTGAATGGATCGTTGGCTTCTCTTGCCCGGAAGCTGCTGACGTTCCGTGCGCCGGTGTACCGCAATGGTGATGGCGCGGCAGATACCTCAACGCGAGAAACACCGCCATTCTGGGACACCGTGACACGTGTACTATCGTTACCGGCCACAAAATTCACGCGAGATCCAGGCGTAACCTGACCGACCACGCCGTTGGCATCGCCGATTTTCCATCCGGCGCTCGCAAGGTTCTGTACCTCACGCAGCTGACCAACATTGACGGCATCTGTCAGATCTGTACCAGCGGCCACATTGGTCACTTTCGTGCCGCCGGCATTGATACCAGCAGAAGTGACGGAAGGACCACCAGCAATGGTCAGGCCATTATTGTCAATACGAGTATTGCCCGTGACAACGCTATTGACTGACAACTCGTTGGCAAGACCAAATTTGACGCCATTGCCGGATTTGCTGACCACAATATTGCTGTCAGAGGCAGCGAAGTCAACAGTATCACCAGGTGCAACATTGCTGCTGTCTGCGCCATTTGCTGTCAGGTTCCAGCCTCTGCTTGCAACACCAGAGACAGTGTTGTAGACAGATTGCAGCTGTTCCTGCGTTGCGGCTTTACCACCAGAGTAAGTGGCGTTCGCATCAAATGTGACGTTTGTCAGGCCGGAAATGGTACCTGCGCTGCCATCTACAGTAACAGGGTTCTCATCACCAACGTTCAGCGTTTTGGCCAGGCTCAGCTCTACACCCTCAGCCGTGGCCTTGCTCAGTACATTGCCATCGCCTTTGACGTTGATCGTATCACCAAGTGCGAAGGTGTTGGATGTGCTGCCATCACCAAACTTGAAGCCTTTACCAATCTCGTTATTGATATTGGTAATTGCTGTCGTGTGGTCTGCAATGGCAGCCGCATTGCCAGCAATAGCGGATTTGTTATCAGCAATCGCTGTTTTGTTGCCTGCTACCTGCTCATTGGTATCAAACAGCTGAGTACCAGTGACCGCGTCTTTGCTGTCTGCGCTCAGATCACCTGCAGCAACGCCGGTGACTTTTTTATCGCCTGCAGCAATACCGGCTTTTGTTACAGCGGGGCCGTTAGCAATAGAAAGGCCGTCGTCGTTCAGGGTCGTGTCGCCAGTTGTTACGCTGGAGAATGCAAGATCCTGAGCAAGGCCGATCTTGATGCTGTTGCCTGTTTTGCTGACAACGATCTTGTCACCATCAGCAGAGACGTCAACTGTATCGCCCGCTGCAATTTTGGAGCTATCTTCACCATTAGCTGTCAGGTTCCAGCCCTTGCCGACCGTTTCTGTCAGGGTCGCAAGCTCATTGGTATGGTTGGTGATAGCCGATGTATTTGCAGCAATGGAAGCTGTATTGCCTTCAATGGCAGTCGTGTTGCCAGCAATCGCAGCCGTATTTTCAGCAACTTTTGCGTTGGTGGCATGCAGCTGACCACCGGTAACGGCATCGGTGCTGTTCTCGCTCACATCGCCGGCAGCAACATTGGTGACTTTCTTGTCACCAGCTGCAATACCTGCTTTCGTAACGCTAGGACCATTGGCAATAGCCAGACCGTTGTCATTCAGGGTGGTATCGCCAGTTGTTACGCTGGTGAATGCAAGATCCTGGGCAAGGCCAATCCTGATGCTGTTGCCTGTTTTGCTGACAACGATCTTGTCACCATCAGCAGAGACGTCAACTGTATCGCCCGCTGCAATTTTGGAGCTATCTTCACCATTAGCTGTCAGGTTCCAGCCCTTGCCGACGGTTTCTGTCAGGGTCGCAAGCTCATTGGTATGGTTGGTGATAGCTGCTGTATTTGCAGCGATGGACGCAGTATTTCCTTCGATGGCAGATGTGTTGCCAGCAATTGCAGCTTTATTCTCTGCAATCGTAGCGGTATTACCTGCAATCGCAGCCGTATTCTCGCCAACTTTCTCGTTGGTCGCATGCAGCTGGCCACCGGTAACGGCATCGGTGCTGTTTTCGCTCACTTCGCCGGCAGCAACGTTGGTGACTTTCTTGTCACCTGCAGCAATACCTGCTTTTGTTACGCTTGGGCCATTAGCGATAGACAGGCCGTCATCGTTCACAGTGGTATCGCCTGATTGAACGCCATCAGCCGTCAGATTCTGGGCAAGACCAATCTTAATGGTGTTGCCTGTTTTGCTGACGACGATTTTGTCGCCTTCGGCAGCAATATTAACCGTATCACCTGCTGCAATTTTGGAGCTGTCTTCACCGTTGGCGGTCAGGTTCCAGCCTTTGCCGACCGTTTCAGAAAGGGTCGTAATTGCATTGGTATTGTTGGCAACACCGGCTGTATTTGCCGCAATCGCATCTGTGTGTCCTGCAATGGTTGTTGCATGATCAGCGATGGCAGCAGTATTGCCCTCAATGGCAGTTGTGTTATCAGTTATAGCCGCTGTGTTTGCAGCAATCGCTGATTTATTTCCTGCCACTGCCTCGTTGGTTGCAAACAGTTGGCCGCCAGTAACCGCATCTTTGCTGTCTGCGCTCACATCACCGGCAGCAACGTTGGTGACTTTCTTGTCAGCGGCATCAACACCCGCTTTTGTGACGCTGGGACCATTGGCAATAGCCAGACCGTTGTCGTTCAGGGTAGTATCGCCAGCTGTTACGCTGTTGAATGCGAGGTCCTGAGCCAGGCCAATCCTGATGCTATTGCCTGTTTTGCTGACAACGATCTTGTCACCATCGGCTGAGACATCAACCGTGTCGCCAGCTGCAATTTTGGAACTGTCCTCACCGTTGGCAGTCAGATTCCAGCCTTTTCCGACTGATTCGGAAAGGGTAGCAAGCTCATTGGTATGGTTGGTGATAGCCGCTGCATTTGCTGCAATGGCATCTGTATGTCCGGCAATAGTCGTCGTATGTTCAGCAATGGTTGCGGTATTGCCTTCAATAGTAGCGGTATTGCCAGCAATAGCCGCTGTATTTGCCGCAATCGAATCAGTATGTCCGGCTATCGTTGTCGTGTGATCAGCAATGGCTGCCGTATTGTTTTCGATGGCAGATGTATTACCAGCAATAGCGGTTGTATTTGCTGCAATGGCATCTGTATGCTCAGCAATGGTTGTCGTATGACCAGCGATCGCAGCGGTATTACCCTCTATGGCAGTTGTATTGCCTGCAATAGCTGCGGTGTTTGCAGCAATTTCTGTTGTGTGACCAGCTACGGTTTCGTTGGTGGCAAACAGCTGACCACCCGTAACTGCGTCTTTGCTGTCGGCACTCAGATCACCTGCAGCAATGTTGGCGACCTTCTTCTCACCGGCATCGATACCTGCGTTGGTAACGCTGGGGCCGTCGGTGATGGTCAGGCCATCGCTATTCAATTTGCTGTTGCCCGTTGTCACGCTGGTAGCGGTCAGGTTATCAGCAAGTTTGATTTTGATGCTGTTGTCAGTTTTGCTGACTGCGACATTGTCGCCTTCGGCAGAAAAGTCAACCGTGTTACCAGCAGCAACCTTGGAACTGTCTGCTCCGTTAGCTGAAAGATTCCAGCCAGAGTCAACCTTACCGGCCAATTCGCCAATCGCAGCAGTGTTGCTGCCGATCGCTGCAGCATTTTCTTGAATTGACGCAGTGTTGCCAGAAATTGCAGTCGTGTTTTCACTGACCTTATTGGCGACACTATACAGTTGACTTCCGTTGACAGCATCGGTTGATGCCTCAGAGATTCGTCCGGCGGCGACATTCTGGATTTGACGCGGTGCATCTGCAGAGCCGACGCTGAGTACATCACCCACAGCTGGTGTTGCACCAGCGAAGCCACCATACGTCACACCATTAATGGCCGCGCTGGCGGTAGGAACAGCTTCGCCAACGGTAGAGTTGTTGCCCAACACTACTGCGCCATCCAGACCGGTGGCGACTGAAACACCGTTACCCAAAACGATTGCGTTTGCGGATTCGATTTGATTACCTGCACCGACGGCCACGGATTGCGCAGCATTGACTGTATTGCCTTTACCAACGGCGATCGCTTTTTCTGCTGTTGCATTTGAAGATTCGCCAATTGCAAGTGCAGATGCTTCCGTTGCGTGTGCCTTAAGGCCAATCGCAGTCGCATTTTCTCCGTAGGCTCGTGCACGGGCTCCAATAGCGGTGCCGCCATGTGCTTTTACGACGGCACGTTCACCGATAGCAATCGCGTGATCGACGGGTACGCCATCATCTCCGGCACTATTAGTAGCACGTACACCAGCATTTGCGTAATAACCAATTGCAATGGATGAGTCACCTGTCACATAAGTACGAGAACCGATACCAACGCCGTGTGCCACCGGCGGAGTCTCTTTCTTCACTCCTGCGTTGACACGATGCCCGATCATGACGTTCTCGTCATGTGTAGCAGTCAGGGTACCAGTCTCTATACCCACGATGATTGATCGATTGGCGGTAACTCGACGTGCAGCTCCGTTACCAATTGCGATATTGTTATCACCTGTCATATCGCTTGCAGTCTGGTTACCTAATGCGACGTTACTGTCACCACGCATCGTGATACCGGCACGATTTCCCAGCAGCGTATTTGCACCCGTGCCGTATTTAAAAATAGACTTAGCATCGTCAACATTCACACCATCGTCCGATTGCAACCGCAGACCGGCCTCATAGCCAATCGCAACATTCTTTTCGACCAGCGTGTCGTGGACATCCTTCATAGCGTCATAGCCAATGGCAACGTTCCCGTAACTTACTGTACGACGGCCTGCATGCTTACCAATGTAGACACTTGGGAGGCGAGAAGCCGGAGGCACGGCAAGCTGTTTGGCCTGCAAATCAGCATCCAGTTTTTCAGTACCATCTGTCGTCAGAGCACCGGCGCGATTACCGATAGCAACTGTATTACCGGACACAGAACCCCAGTTCGCCCGGGTACCAACATTCACATTGTTGAAGTTCCAGTTGTCAACCGAATCACGCCCCGCGCTTTCACCAATGGAGATATTGGTCTTACCATGTGCATAGGCGCTATCACCAATGGCAATATTTGTATGATTACCATAGCTATTGCCGGCAGCGCTTGCTGGTGCATCAGCCGGATCCTCATGACCGGCGCTTGCGTTATGACCAAGAGCAAGTGAATTCCTTGACATTGCCTGGGCGCCGGCGCCAAAGGCATTTGTATTCTCGGCGTTAGCCCGGGCTTCGGAACCGACAGCAATACTGTCGTTCGCTTTTACGCTTGCATGTGTACCGATGGCAATTGCGCGATCCGCAGGGACTACCGGTGTTGGGTTCGTACCGGTAACAGCACGTGTACCAACATTGGCGCGATAGCCAATGGCGACAGATGAATCACCAGACAAGTAAGCAAGGGAACCAATACCAATCCCGTGTGCCACCGGCTCGGTCTCTTTGAGCAGCCCTGCATTGACACGGTTCCCAATCATGATGTTCTCGTTATGTGTAGCCGTCAGCGTACCACTATCTGCACCCATGAAGATTGATCGATTGGCGGTAACTCGGCGTGCGGCTCCGTTACCCATGGCGATATTGTTATCACCTATCAAATCGCCTGCAGTCTGGTTACCCACTGCGACGTTACTATCGCCACGCATCGTGATACCGGCACGATTTCCCAGCAGCGTATTTGCACCGGTGCCGTATGTGAAAGCTGAATGGGCATCATCGACATTCACACCATCGTCAGATTGCAACCGCAGGCCGGCCTCATTACCAATCGCAACGTTCTTTTCGACCAGCGTGTCGTGGACATCCTTCAAAGCGTCATAGCCAACGGCAATATTGCCGTAGCTAACTGTACGACGACCTGCATGTTTACCAATGTAAACGCTTGGCGTACGCTGAGCCGGTGGCACGGCAAGTTGTTTGGCCTGCAAATCTGCATCCAGTCTTTCAGCGCCGTCTGTAGTCAGGGCACCGGCGCGATTACCGATAGCAACGGTATTGCCGGATACAGAACCATAGTTAGCCCGGGTACCTACATTGACGTTGTTGAAGTTCCAGTTGCCAACCGATTCCCTGCCCGCATAGTCACCAATGGAGATATTGGTCATTCCGTGCGCGTAGGCGCTGTCGCCAATGGCAATATTGCCAGAGTTGCCAGCAGCAATGCCGGCCGCACTTGGTGGTGTACCCAGAGGGTCCTGATGACCGGCGCTTGCATTAATACCGATAGCCAGTGAGCTGCGGGATTTTGCCTGGGCACCAGCGCCAACAGCAATGGTCCCTTCGTATTGCACGGATGCCTCATCACCCAGAACGACAGTTCGTTTACTCAGGGAATAAGGCATTGGCATCACTTCGGTAGTGGCACTCCCGCAGATGACCGATTTGAGACTTGTATCGTAAAAGCAGGTTTTATCAGTAGCAGGATTGTATTCAGCCATCGTTTTTGCAAAAACGGGCTGCGTAAAAGCGAGAAGCACGCTGTATGACAATGCGGCGAGTACGAATTGGCCAGCCAGTGTTCTTGCTGACGTCAATAGTGATCCCCCGACTGCGGATCCCACTCGCTTGGATTTTGTATTTTCAGAAACGACAACGTAGGCGCCTTTGCTGGCGCTCCAGACTGTTTTGTGTATCTTGTTCATGTTGAACCCTTAGCAATAGTAGATTTTCTTAGCAAAAAACTGCACGAATCCGACCACTTCCGGTCACTTGCTGCTTGGAAAAAATACCGCTATCAACAACGATTAATGGCGAACAAGAGACGGAATTTGCGGGTGACGCAAGGCAAATAATGATCGGGTTAACCAAAAAACGTTACGAATTATGACCCAACAGGTTTCACAAGTAAATTGTGGAAAATCAAAAATCAATGAGTTTTCAGACATCGAATTAGACGTTTCGACGAAAATGAAGGTCTAAAAAGCAAAGAAATGTCAACAGTGTTAAGTGGTCGATGTTATTTATAGTATTTTCAGCATTAAAACAATGACATACGCAATATTTAAGGGAGATTTCAGAATCAGAACTTACATCAAGCTTTACAAATGTCAAAAAATTTTATTTTTATGAGCAATGTGTGACGTTAACAACATATGGCGTATTTAGAATGTGTTTTAACACGACATATTTATTTCTTTTGAAATATTACAGCTGCAATTTTGAGAGTTTCGGCCTTTGATAGCTCGCGATATAACGAGCTAGCCAACGTTGAGTTTGTGCCTCAACAATATGCAATACTTCAAGTTTTTGAATGCCTCTTTGAGCCAATAGATTCAGCTTATATGATGAACGAAATACAAAATTCATCATATAAATGTAACTATTGGTAATATAGAATTTTTGCTCGATAAAACTACCCTTTAACCTGGCCCCAAACTTTTAAGTATCAGTTCGGACACTATGTAATTCTTTATTTCATTTGTGATCGGAACGTGTTTCGGGTGCGCAAGTCTGCGGCTGGAATTAAACTCGGACGCGAGCTGCAGCAACGCAAGTTCGCAAAGAATCACAGCAGGTCTGATAACAACCCCCAAGGAGGACTCATCATGGCAGTCAATTTTCTACGTCGCCGCGCAGTAATAGCCACGCTGGCATTATCAACAGTGCTGGCCGCATGCGGCAGTATGCCTGGCAGCGCGCCAAAGAACACAATAACGGTGATTTCATCCGGTGGCTTTGCCTCTTCGGTAGAAGCGCTTGCACCGCAATTTGAAAAACAGTCTGGCTACCATGTCGAGATTATTCATGGCTCCTCCATGGGCGGCGCCACTGATTCCATTCCTGCCCGGCTTGATCGCGGCGAACCCGCAGATATGGTTATCCTGGCCCGCAATTCGCTGGATAAACTGGCTACCAAAGGCCAGGTGGTTCAGGGTAGTCAGGTGGATCTGGTTCGCTCTCTTATTGGTATCTCAGTACAGAAAGGCGCACCCAAACCAGACATAAGCAGCACTGCGGCAGTCAAACGTGCTCTGCTGGCTGCACCGTCTATCGCATATTCTGCCAGTGCCAGCGGGACTTACTACGAAAAAGAAATGATCAAGAAATTGGGCATCGAAGCCCAGGTCAAACCCAAAAGCAAACGTATTGTGTCTGAGCGCGTAGGTGCCGTTGTTGCCCGTGGCGATGCTGCACTTGGTCTGCAACAGGTCAGCGAACTTCTGCCCATCAAAGGCGCGGATTTTGTTGGTGTATTGCCTGCAGAACTGCAGAAAGAGACAGTATTCTCTGCCGGCATTACCAGCCATGCACGTAATCAGCAAGGCGCAAATGAGCTGATCAAATATCTGACGTCGCCTGCCGCTGTAGATACCATCAAACAGAACGGCCTGGAACCGGCGTTTACTGCCAAATAGAAATAGTAAGGCTGGCACATAAAAACTGACACGGTTCGCCCTTGCAGGCAGATCGTGTCAGCAACAGAAATAATGTGAGTGCCACGGTAAGTACAGCGTTATTTAGTCGGCATCGTCTGAGGGCCACGCTTTGGTTTCTTCAACGGTGAAACGCGATTTTTCTCCTGCATATAGTCAATAAAAACGCGCAGTTTGCGTGGCATGTGCTGACGGGACGGATAGTAAAGATAAAAGCCCGGAAAGCTCGGCCAGTATTCTTCCAGCAATGGTGTGAGCGTCCCGCGGGCAAAGTCTTCACTCACTTCGTGTTCAAATGCATAGCCAATACCCATGCCTTCGCGCACCATATCAGTGAGCGACGTATTATCGTTACCTGTCAGATTGCCCGAGACTTTTATTTCAAAATCACGGCCGTCATTTTGCAGTTCCCAGTGAAAGATATCTCCAGACGTTCGGCGAATATTCATGCATTGGTGATTGATTAGATCCTCGGGTTGCTGCGGTATGCCCCGTCTCTCCAGATAGGCGGGAGAGGCAAAAATTGCAGTTCTTTGGCGGCCACCCAGCGGAACCGCGATCATATCCTTCTCCAATGATTCGCCCAATCTGATACCCGCATCACATTCAGCCGAAACGACGTCTACAAGTCGGTTATCAAAAATCAGCTCCAGTCTGATTTCAGGATAGGTGTCGAAAAAGCCAGCCTTATGACGTTTGAGCAGCAGATCACAAGCGACATGAGAGAGATTGATACGCAATAGCCCTGCCGGCAGGTCCTTGCGCTCATCCAGACCGTTGATCGCACTGCCAAGCTGCTCCAGAGCCGGTTGCACCTGCTCCAGAAACTGGCGCCCCAGTTCCGTAACGCCGACATGTCTGGTGGTGCGGTTAAGCAATCTCACATTCAGCCGTTTCTCCAGAGAGCGCACGGTCTGTGAAAGCGCGGAGGGTGAAATGCCAAGCTGCGCGGCGGCCTGAGTGAAGCTGGCGCATTGGGCAACCCGGGCAAATGCAGCTACTGATGGCAGCAGGTCACCAGGAATATTGAACATGATTGCTCCCGATTATGAAGCACAGCTTCATTCCATATGTGATTTTGCCCCATTTTTTTAACACAATCCACCATTTAAGCTGTGCATATCTGCCCGATCAACACGCTCAGGCCGATTCTAGCGGACTTCCGATTGCCAGGCGCCACGTCTTACCTTGCGCAGCTTCATGAAGCGCGCCGACTGGGTGTCAAAGCAATCACAGACGTCATTTATTTTCTGGAGTGAATATGCAATTGAACGATTACACAACCCTGGGACGATCCGGCCTGCGAATCAGTCCGGTATCCCTGGGCACGATGACCTTTGGCACCGACTGGGGCTGGGGTGCCGATACGAACGAAGCTCAGCGTATTTTCGACGCGTATCTGGAGCGTGGCGGCAATTTCGTTGATACAGCCAACTATTACACCAACGGTACCGCCGAGACCATGCTGGGAGGTTATCTGAAGAGTAGACGCGAGCGCGTTGTACTGGCCACCAAATACACCTTAAGTATGCAGGACGATAACCCGAATATGAGCGGCAATCATCGCCTGAATATGGTCAGGTCGGTGGAAGCCAGCCTGAAACGGCTTCAAACCGATTATATCGACCTGCTCTACCTGCACGCCTGGGATGGACTGACGCCAGAAGACGAAATCATGCGTGCGTTCGACGATCTGGTACGCACAGGCAAAATCGTCTATGCAGGGATTTCAGATACACCGGCGTGGCGGGTATCGCGCATGCAAACCCTGGCCGAACAGCGGGGCTGGTCTCCATTTGTCGCCATGCAGATCGAGTACAGCCTGATCCAGCGAACGGTGGAAAGAGAGCTTTTTCCCATGGCAGATGCCCTGGGTATTGGCATCACAGGCTGGTCACCACTGGGATTCGGTGTACTGGCGGGCAAATACAGTCGTGATAATCTGAAAGCAGCTTCCGTATCAAAAACCGCCAATGCCACTCGCGAGGCTGTGGCAGTTGATATGGGCTCGCTTTCTGAACGAAATATTGAGATCGCAGATCAGGTAGTTGTTATCGCCAAAGCGCTTGGCGTTTCCGCTGCACAGGTATCACTTGCCTGGATTCTGCAACGCAAGGCTCCCGCTATTACGCCTATCATTGGGGCGCGTACTTTCAGTCAGTTTGAAGATAATCTGGCGGCATTGGACCTGGTTTTGCCTGACGAACATATCAATCGCCTGGACGAGATTTCCCGGATTGAAGCCGGTTTTCCCCATGATTTTCTGCAACGTCCAATGGTCCAAAACAATATTTTTGGCGAAAACCGGATTCGCAAACTTCGTTAGACAGACGCGATATCCAGGTGGTCCTTCAGTAGTACTTATGTAACGCCGAATCACGTTCTGCAGTCTGACAGCCGGGGCTCGATCCCCGGCATTTAGGGATTAACCCCAACTTGTTTATTTCAATTGTGCTTATTATTATGATTTTATGCACAACGAGACAAAACTACGCAATGAAAGCCGTATGCCCCTGTATTTACAGGTGGCAAAGCTCATGCGGCAAAAGATCGAAAGCCAGCAATGGCGTTTCGGCGAGCAGATTCCTACTCTGGATAATCTGGTCGCCGAGTTCGACGTTTCGCGTATTACGCTCAGAGCAGCACTGAATCTGTTGGAAGACAGCGGCATTATCCGGCGTACCCGTGGTGTCGGCACATTTGTGGCCAAAGACTTGTCGGAACAACGCTGGTTCAGGCTGGCCAGCACCTTTGATGAGCTGGTTCAGACCGTTTCTACCCTCAAGATTCATATGCTGCCTGTAGAAGCTGGCGAGCAAGTCACAGATTCAGCCAGCGGCTTTGCTTTCGGCTTCGATGGCAACTGTAATCATTACGAGCGTCTGCATCGCGTGCACTATCGCAACGATACGCCGTACTGTGTGATTGACCTGTACCTGGAAAAGACCATTTTCGAAAGCAATCCTGAGGGGTATCGGACAGCACCGGTGGTTCCGCAACTTGCGGCCAGACCTGATATCACAATTGACCAGGCGCGCCAGACGATGCGCATCACGGTATCGGATCGAGACACGGCAAACCGTTTGAATATCGGCGTCGGAGACCCTATCGCCGATGTCTGTCGCGTCTTCAAGGATCCGACAGGAAAAATTCTTTATTACGCACATATTCAATACCCGGCGCAATTGATTCAGATCGACACAGATCTTTTGCAGCACGGCCGACAAGACACGCAACATTAAAAAAGCCGGGCGCGGCAATCGCATAAAACGCATGGAGACAAGAGGATGGCCAAAGCCGTTAGGAGCAGCACCCGATTGGGCAACGTCGCCTGGTCGGTCTTTCCGTTCATCTGCCTGATTGCCTTATGGATGGTGGTTCATGCATCCGGCATTATCAGTCCCGCGCTGCTGCCTTCACCGCTTGAAGTGCTGCAGACGTTCTGGACCCATTTAACCAAGGGCGGTTTGCTGATCAATATGTGGATGTCCATTCAGCGCGTTGTGGGTGGACTGCTGCTGGGGATGCTGCTGGCCGTCCCTATCGGATTTCTGATCGGCTGGTATAAACCGATTCGTCGCTTTGTGGATCCGCTGGTCAATTTCTTTCGTGCCCTGCCCCCCATTGCGCTTATTCCACTTGTGATTGTGTATTTCGGCATCGGAGAGATGGCCAAAATCGCGATTCTGTTCTACGCATCCTTTTTTGCCGCTGTGATTGTGATGTATGAAGGCATGAGTCAGATCAGTCCCGTCTATATTCGCGTCGCCAAGACGCTGGGTGCCACGGATATGGAAATCTTTTTGAAAGTGATGGTGCCCATGACCGTGCCGCATATGCTGACGGCCCTGCGAGTTGCGCTGGGTGTCGCCTGGGCCACGCTGGTGGCAGCTGAACTGGTCGCGGCCCAAGAGGGACTGGGTGCCATGATTCAGAACGCCTCGGCTTTCTTTGATCTGCGATCCATTTATGTGGGCATTATCTGCATTGGTGCGATTGCCCTGTTGATGGATATCGCCATACGCAAATTATCGAACCGATTGATTGGCTGGCAGGATCGGGCCGGAGAATAAATAATGCAGATAAACAAAGAGCGCATTGTTTTTGACAATGTTTCCATGCAGTTCGAGACGTCCAACGGTCAGCTCGAAGTCGTTCGCGATATGTCATTTGCGGTTAACCAAGGTGATTTTATTTCACTTGTGGGCCCATCGGGCTGCGGTAAAACCACGCTGATGAACATGGCTGCCGGTTTCGTCAAACCCACAAGCGGGGAAGTTTTGCTGGACGGCAGGCAGATAGATCAGCCCGGCCCGGACCGTGGGGTGATGTTCCAGGAGTACGGCGTTTTTCCGTGGCTTACCGTGGAACAGAATATTGCATTTGGTCTGAATCTGAAAGCCAGCAAGAACCTGACGGCAGCCGAGAAAAAGGAAATTGTAGATCGCTACCTGAACCTGATGGGGCTTCATGATTTTCGTAAGGCCTATCCCAAAACGCTTTCGGGCGGTATGAGGCAGCGGCTGGCATTGGCGCGAACCTATGCGGTACGCCCTGAATTTGTGCTGATGGACGAACCTTTCGGCGCCCTGGATGCGCAGACGCGCAGCGCCATGCATGATTTATTGCTGGACGTGCTGTATGCCGAAGGAAAAACCGTGATGCTGATTACGCATTCCGTCGAAGAAGCCGTTTATCTGTCCAGCAAGGTTCTGATCATTTCCGCTCGGCCTTCGCGGATTCGAGAAGTGGTGGACATTCCCTTCCCGTATCCACGCCATCGATCATTACAGGAAACTCCCGAATTCAATACCCTGCGTGCCCATATTCACAATAGTGTGATGCAGGAATACGCTGCCCAGGAAGCCCTGGCCAGGGAAAACCGCGTCGCCTAGACGCACCAGCTGTCAAATCTCAAAGGAGGTAGTTGCCATGAAACGTAGAACTTTTCTTAAAATGACGGCAGGAACGGCAGCGGTTGCGCTTCACGCTTCGCCCCTGTTTGCACAAAGCAGCACCAAGGTCAGGGTTGGCTATCTGCATACCCTGGCAGTAGACGGTCAGATCTGGCTTGCCGAAGACATGGGTATCTGGAAGAAGAACGGATTACAAATGGAATTTACCCAGTTCCAGACCGGGCTTGAGCTCTTCCAGGCAATGAGCGGTGGCAGTATCGACGTCCTGAGCACGGGCGCAGTCATGTCCAACTTCCCGGCACGGGGTCAGGGCAAAGTGTTTCTGATGAATGACGTTGAGTTCGCGACGGCGCAGCTCTGGGTTCATCCCGATATGGGTATCAATTCTGTGGCCGACCTCAAGGGCAAGCAGATTTCCACCACCACGGGTACCACAGCTCACGTGTTCCTGGACAATGCGTTGCGCAAGAATGGCATTGATCCGAAAAAAGACGTGAAGATTATCAATCAGCGCATGCAGGATGCAGTGACGGCTTTTATTTCCAAAGCGGTGCCAGCGATTGCCCTGTGGGTGCCGTTCAATATCCCCATTCGCAACAAGGTGCCCGGAGCAAAAATGCTTATGGATGCCTCAGGTTTTTATCCTGAAGCCGCCATTATGGGGGGCTGGGCTGCCCGCAATGATTATTACGAAAAGAATAAACCAGTGCTTGAGAAGATCATCCGTGGCTGGGCCGAAGCTAATGATTATCTGATCGCCAATACAGACAAGGCCCTGGAGGCGATTCAGAGCAAGCATTATCAGCAGGTGCCACTGGCCGATATCAAGGAACAGTACGCTGCACAGAAAATGTTTACGTCCAAGGACTGGGCCAAGCTTTATGAAGATGGTTCGGTCACCAAATGGCTGCAACGAACGACTGACTTCTTTATTGACTTTGCGACCATTCCCAATCCGACACCGGCTTCGGAATATTTTGATCCCAAACTTTATCTGAATGTCATCAAACCATGAATGAAATAAAACGGCAGCAGGCGGGTTATGACTACATTATTGTTGGGGCAGGATCGGCCGGCTGCGTGCTGGCCAATCGCCTGTCGGCCGATCCGGCAGTAAAAGTGCTGCTGCTGGAGGCCGGCAAACCCAATACGAACTTCTGGCTTCATCTGCCTGTCGGATACTTTAAAACGATTTACGATAAGCGTTTCTCAAGACTCTTCGATACCGAGCCCTGCGAAGGGACGGCATGCAGGAATCTCGTCTGTCCGCGCGGTCGGGTCCTTGGTGGGTCAAGCTCCATCAACGGCCTGCTTTATATTCGGGGTCAGCACCGCGATTATGATGACTGGGCTGCGAAAGGCGCTGATGGCTGGGATTACCAGTCCGTGCTGCCGTTCTTCAAACGCTCGGAAGGCTATGAAGGTGGCGACAGCGAATATCACGGTGGTCATGGCGAGCTGGGCGTATCCAATCTGAAGAACGATCACCCTTATTGCCGGGCCTGGGTGGCAGCCGGCCAGGAATTTGGATTGCCGTTCAATTCGGACTTCAACGGCGCGACCGAGTTCGGCGTGGGCGCTTATCAGCTCAGCATGAAAAACGGCTGGCGTTCCAGTTCAGCGACTGCATTTTTGCGGCCGGTACAGGCCCGCAGTAATCTTACCGTGCTCACTGAAGCGCACCTGACACGCATTCTTTTCCAGGGAACCACGGCCACCGGTGTGGAATGGGTGAAAAACGGTTCCGTACATCAGGCGGTGGCTGACCGCGAAGTAATTCTGTCTGCCGGCGCCGTGCAGTCTCCGCAAATATTGCAATTGTCCGGCATTGGGCCCCGCGCCCTGCTTGAAAAATATGGCATCCCCGTTATTCATGATGCGCCCGAGGTGGGAGAAAACCTGAAAGATCATTATCAGGCCAGAACCATTGTCAGACTCAGGCATAAGCTTTCTCTGAATAATGACGTTCGCAATCCTATCCGGCTTGCCGCCATGGGTCTGCAATGGGCGTTCAAAAACGCAGGGCCGCTAACGGTGGGTGCGGGACAGGTCGGCGGTTTTGCCAAAACTGAATTCGCCAGGGACGACAGGTCCGATATGCAGTTCAATGTCATGCCGCTTTCTGTAGATAAACCGGGAACCCCACTTCATAACTACCCGGGCTTTACGGCGTCTGCAAGTCAGTGCAGACCTGCCTCGCGCGGACGACTGCAGATACGCAGCACCGATCCGCTTGCCGCACCGTATATCCAGACCAATTACCTTAGTGAAGAGATTGATCGAAATACACTCGTGGCAGGACTGGAGATATTGCGCGAGATATATAACCAGCCGTCCTTCCGGGATCTGATTGATACCGAGATGCTGCCAGGTGCGGCCCGCAATTCAAAAGCAGGACTACTTGAATTCGCCCGCGAAGGTGGCGGCACGGTCTTTCATGCAGTGGGAACCTGCCGCATGGGTTCAGACGCAAGCGCAGTGGTCGATCCGACGCTGAGAGTACAGGGCGTACAGCGCCTGCGGGTGATCGATGCCTCTGTCATGCCGGAGATGGTGTCCGCCAATACCAACGCCGCCTCCATCATGATCGGAGAAAAAGGCGCAGATCTGGTGTTGAAGGGATAAGCACCTGCGCTTGCGCCAATATTGGAAATTTCAATTGAAAACAGGGAACACCATGGCAGGCAATGAGATGGAAAGCCAATTGCAGTTCAAACCCATACGTCTTGCGCGCGTAGAGGCACTTGTGTTTCGTGCACCTGTGACCGAACCCGTGCAGACGTCTTTCGGCATCATGCATGACCGCCCGGCCGTGCTGGTAAGAGTAGAAAGCGAAGACGGCGTCACAGGCTGGGGCGAAATATGGTGCAATTTCCCGGCCGTGGGTGCGGAACATCGCGCAAGAATATTGCAGTCTGCCGTCGCGCCGATACTGATGGAGCGCGCCTGGGACACACCGCGGCAGGCCTTCGAAACACTGCATCAGCGACTTCACGTACTGGGCATACAGTGTGGCGAGCCCGGCACCATCGCGCAGGCCATTGCCGGCGCGGATATGGCGTTGTGGGACCTGTTCGCCCGGCAAATGCAAATGCCGCTATGGCAGTTACTGGGTGGCACTCCTGAAATTTCCGTATATGCCTCGGGCATCAGCCCCACGGATCCGGAAAAGCTTGCCGTTGCAAAACGAGAGGAAGGCTATCGCGCATTTAAACTGAAGATTGGTTTCGGAAAAGAACGCGATATTGCCAATCTTCGCAGTCTGCGCGCACTGCTTGGCGAGGACACTGCACTGATGGTAGATGCTAATCAGGCCTGGTCTGTCGACGTTGCCCGGGACATGGCACGACACTTGCAGGAATTTCATTTGCAATGGCTGGAAGAACCTTTGGCTGCTGATTCGTCCATTGAAGAATGGAAGCAGTTGGCAGCTGAGGCTGGCACTGTTCTTGCCGCAGGCGAGAATATGCGTGGTGAAGCCCAGTTCCAGGAAGCCATTGCCAGTGGCGCATTTGGCGTGATTCAGCCGGATCTGGGCAAATGGGGAGGCTTTAGCGGATGCGTTTTCGTTGGCAGACAGGCCCTGCTACACAACCGCCTGTTCTGCCCACACTGGCTGGGCGGCGGTGTGGGACTGGTTGCCTCCATGCATCTGAAAGCGATTGTGGGCGGGCCGGGCTATGTGGAGGTGGACTCCAACCCCAACCCCTTGCGCGATCAGATTGCCGGTACTTACCTGAAACCGTACGAAGGCAGAATCACCCTGTCACAGGCACCAGGCATAGGTATTACACCTGAAATAGAATCGCTGAAGCAATTTCAGGTGCAATTCTGAAGATCTGCCGTTACATAGGTAAAGAGCGGGTTTTATCGCTCAACAACCCGCTCCAGATTTCGAAATCGCCCCGTCATCTGCATTAACGACTGACCAGTGCGGCCGTTGATGCATCCACAGGGGCATCTCCCTCCATCACGATAATGCTGCTGTCCGCCGAGTCAGAATCGGCGCCATCTTTGGAAGGCGTTCTTAACGGTCCGATCATCGTGCCATTGGCAGTCCCTTTGGGATCGGTGGCAAAACTGGCTGCCGGCATCTTGCCGCCGTTCAGATAGACAGTGTAGGTGGTCTTGGGTTTCAGTTTGAACAGATTGACTTCCAGCGCATCGACCAGTCCAAGGTTTCGCAGTACCACAAAGCCACGTCCCTGTTCCTTCACCGCTTTGAGCGCAAGCGTTGTTGAATCACGATTGACGCGTGGGACCAGATTGCTGTCGCCCTTACCCTTAGTCACGGCATTGGAAACGAATGTCAGGGCCTGTGGCGCCTGCCCCGCCGGCACGTGCGCGACCACTTTATTGACTGAGGGGTCAATGACATCAACTGAATCGCCGTTTTCCAGACCAACATAGATTCTGCTGCTATCGTCCGAGGTCCAGATTCCATGCGGCAAAGCGCCGGTAGGAATAGTTGCGATCTGCTTCGCTTCCTTATCGGTGGTAAAGACCTTGACCGCATCTTCACCGCCTACCGTCACATAAGCCAGGGTTTTTCCATTGACCTTGGCAAAAGACAGATGGTTGGTAATAAAGCCAGTATCGATCACACCGGTAACTTCCTGCGTTTTGGTGTCAATGCGCGTCACCTTGCCAACGTCCTTGTGTGTCATCCAGATTTCCTTATTGTCGGGTGTCAATTGCAGAAACGGAGAGAAGGGGCTGACGACATCAATCTTCTTCAGGATTTTGTGTGATTTCACATCAACCACCGCAACCTTGGGCGTGAAGCTCGATACCACAAATGCAAGTTTGCCGTCAGGTGGAAAGATCACCATGCCGGGACCTGGATCGGTCTGGATACGGCGTTTTTCCTTGTAGGTTTTGGGGTCAATCACAGAAATATAGTCTTCTCCCCGGACTACCACCCATGCCTCGCTGCCGTCGGCGGTAAAAAAGCCTTCGTGCGGCGAGCGGCCCACATAAGTGGTTCCTTTCACCTTGTTGGTTTCCGTATCAATAAACTTGACGGAGTTCGAACCATTGGATACCACCAGCAGGGTTTTGTGATCAGGAGAGAATCCCATTCCATGGACATTGATCTCACCCTTGTATAAAGGCGACAGCAGATCGGGGCGCGGGTTGCCCAGCTTGATCTGCCCCAACAGTTTGTTGCTGGATGGATCAATGACTGAAACGGTATTGCTGTTCTGATCGGCAGTGTAGACGCGATCCTGCGAAGACGGGAGCGCGACAACGGTACTGCCATATAAAACAGTGGCAGCAAATGTGGAAAGGCAAGTAATTTTTTTCATACTGGGTTCGCTTCTAAAGTCAGATAAACAGGAAAATGCGGCGAGATGGCACAAAGCACATCACCGCGAGGCAACTTCTGAGGTCTGTTTTGCAACGTCTGCATGCTGACCCATCGCATCCGGGTGCTGCTTCAGAAACGTCTGCATAATGTTGATCTCATTTTGCTGCTCGGCAATAATGCCCAACGCCAGATTGCGGATACCGGGATCCTTGGAATACAGCAGCACGGCCTTGGCCATATCCACAGCGCCCTGATGATGGGGAATCATCATGGTGACGAAGTCATGATCAGAAACACCATTCATGGGTGCCTTCAGCATTCCATAATCCATCACCGCCATGGCATCATTCATCAGTTCTTCAAACGACTTGGCAGTGCTTGCAACAAAAACGGGAGGTTTGCCGGAAGCTTCGGCCCCGGCGGAAGCTGCTGAACCGTGCGCATGATGCTGATGTTCATGCCCGGCATGCGCGATGGCATTGACACCACTTGCGCACATGACAAGGCAGAATGCCGCTGCAGCAAAGCGTTTCGTTCCGGGCAGCATATTGGTCCTGGTTGGCCACATATTACAGTCCTCATAAAATGACAGGCTGGGAAAAAAGAAGATCGTCAGGTCACTGAATTACGCCTGCAATATCCGTAACCATGGCAATATCCTATCGCCCGCGTCATGTCAGCGACATGGCGTTTTGATGACACTTTTGTCATGAACCAAATAACAATACGTGGTACGATTTTTCCAATTTCTTTCACTGGATCCTGTCGTGACACTTCTTGTTATTGAAGATGATTCCAAAACCGGCGACTACCTCAGAAAAGGATTGCTCGAGTCCGGCTACACCGTGGATCTGGCGCGCAACGGCATTGACGGATTGCATCTGATCCAGACGCAACAGTATGACCTGGTGATTCTGGATGTCATGCTGCCCGGCAAAGATGGCTGGCAGGTCATGAGCCAGTTGCGCAGTGAATGTGATGTGCCGGTCATATTCCTGACCGCGCGCGATCAGGTTTCCGACAGGATTCGCGGTCTGCAGCTTGGCGCCGATGACTATCTGGTCAAGCCCTTTTCGTTTACCGAACTTGTGCTACGCATTCGTACGCTGCTGCGACGCGGTGTGGTGCGCGATTCTGAAGTTTTCCAACTGGCGGACCTGCGCCTGGATCCCTTGCGGCATAAAGTCACCCGTCAGGGTGTCAATATCATTCTTACCAATAAGGAGTTCATGCTGCTGCACCTTCTTCTGCGTCGTCAGGGAGAAGCGTTGTCGCGCAGCGATATCGCATCACAAGTGTGGGATATGAATTTCGATAGTGATACCAATGTGGTGGACGTTGCCATCAAACGACTGCGTGCAAAGGTAGATGCGCCGTTTGAACGCAAGCTGATTCATACTGTCCGGGGTGTCGGTTATATGTTTTCGGAAGAGCCCTGATGGCAGGTCGTCGTCGATCCCTGGCGGTCTGGGTGACGGCAGCATTCGCCGTTATTTCCTGTGTGGTCGTCTCTTCGCTGGGCTTTTATCTTTATTCCTCAGCAAAACAGGCACTGGAAGTGCGTGCAGACTATACCCTGCTGGGTCGCGTTGAACGGTTTCGCAACCTGCTGCATGATCTCTATAACGTGCGGCAAATGGAAGAGAGGCCGGCCATATTTGAAAGTATGCTTGGCAACGAGAAGGATGTGCGAATCTTCCAGCGTTCCGATGGCGCGCCTTTTATTGTGGTCAATCCCGATCGCATGCAGCCACCGGCGATGACGCCTGTCGCCGTAGATGAGCCGCTGCGCATTGCAGATCTGCATGCCGGTGAACGTGCTGATGGGATTCGTGTGCGCTGGCTCTCTGCCCTGGCCAGCATTGGTGGTGATGGCGGCACTGTCAGGATTACGGCGGCCTACGTGATGACCCAGGAATCAGGCCTGCTCCATGACTACCTGATGCGCGTGATTGGTGCCATTATTCTTTCTGTCATACTCACGACGTTGCTGGGCTATCTGCTGTTAAAGCGTGGGCTGAAGGCGCTGACTGCCATGAGCCATCACGCCGAAAGCATTACGCCATCACAACTGACATCACGTTTTCGTGACACC
>JBEBTQ010000010.1:0-22388 GCA_040393685.1 Advenella kashmirensis
GTTTCAAGACAGATTTGTCCGCATGCGTTCTATCATTTTTCTGCCGGACGCTTCCGTCAGCTGGCGGTGACAGAAGACATCCGGCGTCAGGAGGCAAAGACCAGACCGGTTACTGATCAGTGAATTTGCGAGCGTTGACCGATTTCAGTTCGCACTGAACAGGCACTTTGGTACCCGTGCCCAGCACGAAGTTGACGGTGATCTGCTGTCCCGCTTTCAAAGACCCTTCGGGTTTTTCCAGCATGGCGTGATAAGAGCCTGGTTTGAACTCCAGCGTCTGACCGGGTTCAACCGTTACATCGGGCACCATGCCCATGGCTGACATGCCGTTTTTCTCTGTGGTTTCGTGCAGCATAGCCATACCGAAGGCGTCGGTTTCAAGACCTTTGAGCACAACGGGCTCTGATTTGTCTTCGTTATGAAGCACGAAGAAACCGCCGGAAGGTGCCACTTTCGGCAGCAGGCGAACCCAGCAGTTTTCAATCTTCACGTGATCGCTGCCCTTGACGGTGCTGGCGGCTCTGTCTGATTTGCCGTGCATATCATGATGCATATCGTGACTCATATGACCGCCATGATCGTGATCGGTACCATCATGGTGAGCCAGTGCCAGAGGACTCATTGCCATCGCGCCCAGCGCAATTACTGTCAGAATCGATTTCTTCATCTCATTTCCAGTGAAAACAAAAACATTCGCCATTTTACGCCCAAGGCAAAGGCGGCGACACTTGGCCTATCGGGATAAATTCAACTTGCTTGAGATGAATCAATCATGACGTGGCTTCTCTTTCATCTCCAATCATTTCGCTGTAACGAGCGACGTCGTCTTCGTGTGCTCGATCGCGTTCCGGCTCCGCCAATGCCTGTGCATACCATTGCCGCATGCCGGGTAACGCCAGCATGCGTGACACATAGTCGCGTGCGTCGCCCGTTATGTCCAGGTCATAGGTCTGAATCCGGAAAATAACCGGCGCATACATGGCATCGACAGCGGTAAAGCGGCTCCCTGCCAGAAATGGTCCGCCAAAGCGCGCCAGTCCTTCATTGAACAGGGTGTTGATGCGCTGTACGTCTGCCGCCAACTCAGGAGGAATCGACCTCAGCCGTGCCCGCAGCGCGCAGTTCATGCCGCAGTATTCGCGCAATTGCACAAAGCCCGAGTGCATTTCGCAGGATGCCGAACGAGCCCAGGCACGCGCCGCCGCATCCTTTGGCCAGATATCAGGAAGGCTATCGGCCAGATACTCGGCAATGGCTAGACTGTCCCACACCACGATATCGCCATCAGCAAGTACGGGCACCTTGCTTGTTGGAGAAAACGTCGAAAACGCCCGCCGCTGCGCCGCCAGATCGGCCTGGAATACATGCTTTTCTTCGTGAAAGGCAATCTCAAGCTGCCGCAGCAATATCCATGGCCGCAGAGACCAGGAAGAATAGTTTTTGTTGGCGATATACAGGGTGTACATAGGACAGGAACAACCAGAGTAAAACAATAACAACGGGAAAGTCAGAGGGTGACCGTAGCACCCAGTGCCTTGATAAATTGTGCCAGCCAGGCGGGATGTGCGGGCCAGGCCGGAGCCGTCACCAGATGACCATCAGTCACTGCACTGTCCACGGCGATATCCTGATACTGACCGCCTGCCAGCGTCACTTCGGCAGCGCAGGCCGGGTAGGCCGAACATTTTTTGCCCTTGATGACATCGGCAGCAGCCAGAATCTGCGCGCCATGGCAGACAGCGGCAATGGGTTTTGCGGCCGCATCGAATTCCCGCACGATTTCCAGCACACGGGGCGTATTGCGCAAATACTCTGGTGCTCGGCCACCGGGTATCAGCAGGCCCACATAGTCCTGCGTATTAACGCTGGCAAAATCGTGATTGATGGCAAAATTATGTCCACGCTTTTCGGAGTATGTCTGATCCCCTTCGAAATCGTGAATGGCCGTCGCGATCTTGTCACCTTTTTTCTTGTCGGGACACACGGCATGAACCTCATACCCCACCCCCAGCAGAAACTGGAACGGCACCATCGTTTCATAGTCTTCAGCAAAATCACCAACCAACATCAGAATTTTTTTGGACATGGCAAGACTCCGGCTTGTGAACGAACAGTCATCATAGCCCTTTCCCCTGAAAAATTTATGAATATTTGATGTCCAAAGGGTATAAATATCCATTCCATATTACTATGGAACCCAATCAATTCAACGGCCTGCCTGTCCTTGTGGCCGCAGCGCCCCAACCTTCAATCCAGGTTTTATGTCTTTTTCTTCGCTTTTCGGCTGGCTCCACGATAATCAGGCCCTGATGGCCATGCTCCACGATCACTGGAGCTGGGGCATCTTTCTGGTGGCCCTCATCCTTTTCCTGGAAACCGGTCTGGTCATCATGCCGTTTCTGCCCGGTGATTCTCTGCTCTTTGCGGTAGGTGCATTCATGGGGATCAGCGGCATTGCCCCATTCTGGTACATCCTGCTGTTGCTGGCCGCGGCCATTATTGGCGACTATGTGAATTACTCCATTGGCCGCTCCCCGCTGGGCCAGACCCTGATACGAAAGGGCTGGGTCAAACAGAGTCATATCGACAAGACACATGCCTACTTCGAGAAATATGGCGGCTCCACTATTACGCTGGCACGCTTCATCCCGATTGTGCGCACCATCGCCCCGTTTCTGGCCGGGCTGTCCGGCATGGATCGGCGTCACTTCGCGTTCTACAATGTGCTGGGAGGCATACTCTGGATTGTCCTGCTGGTGATGGGTGGTTACTTCCTGGGACGTGTAACCTGGATTCAGCAGAACCTTTCCCTCTTCACGCTGGGTATTGTGATCGTTTCAGTATTGCCCATGGGCTGGCATATTTATAAGATTTGGCAGGAAAGCCGTCAGGAAAAACTGGAGCAGACAGACAAAAACGCCTGATTAGAGAAAAAGCAAGGCTTCCTTTTTATTACATGTCGTAATAAGATTGGAAGAAATGGTTGTTTTTCCATACGTCAAAACCGGTCTATCTTCTCGCTTTACGCTGCAACCTAAACTGGAGTCTATTATGTCTGCCCTTCTGAAAGCCTCACTTACGGCGCTCGCGCTGACGCTGGCCGTACCAGCCGTTGGCCATGCTGCCACGCTGGATAATGTCAAAAAGCGCGGTTCGGTCGTGTGCGGCGCCACCACTGGCTTTGCCGGTTTTTCTGCACCCGATGCCAAAGGCGAGTGGCAAGGCCTGGATGTTGATCTTTGCAAAAGTATTGCGGCTGCGGTCTTCGGCGACGCCAGCAAGTTCAAGATTGTTCCCCTCAATTCTCAGCAGCGGTTTACTGCCCTGCAATCGGGTGAAGTGGATGTCCTCACCCGCAACACCACGGTCACTCAACAGCGTGATACCGCACTGGGTCTGATTGCTGCCGGGGTCAACTTCTACGATGGTCAGGGCTTTCTGGTTTCGAAAAAACTCGGCGTCAAAAGCGCCAAGGAACTCAACGGCGCCACGATCTGCCTGCAGACCGGCACCTCCAATGAAAACACACTCGCCGACTGGGCACGCGCCAACAAGGTGGAATACAAGCCCGTGGTTTTCGATCAGTTCAATGAAGTCGTCAACGCCTTTGCAACCAACCGCTGCGACGTCTTCTCTACTGATGCATCCGGTCTGGCTTCCATCCGCATTTCCAAGCTGTCTTCTCCTGATGATTATGAAGTGCTCCCCGAGATCATCTCCAAAGAACCCCTGGGACCGTTTGTTCGTCAGGGTGATGATGCGTGGCTCAACATTGTCAAATGGGTCTTCCAGGCCACGGTGAACGCAGAAGAACTGGGCGTCACTTCAGCCAATGTGGACGAACAGGCCAAAAGCAATAACCCGAATATTCAGCGCCTGCTGGGAACGACACCTGGCGCAGGCAAAAACCTCGGTCTGGACGAAAAATGGGCCTACAACATCATCAAACAAGTGGGCAACTACGGTGAGAGTTTTGAGCGCAATGTCGGTCAGGGCAGCCCACTCAAAATCAAACGCGGTTTGAATGCCTTGTGGACCGATGGCGGACTGCAATACGGATTGCCAATCCGCTAAGGGGTAAAAGCCGAAGTCAATCAAAAAACCCGCAGGGCCATATTGAGAATCATTTACAATGTTTATCGTGATTCTCATTCGCCCGGATATCCGATGATTCAGATTGAAAACGCGGGTTTTCAAACCTCTTCAAAAACACTGCTGCATCCCCTGACGGCCCAATTCGAACGCGGCCAATTCTACGGCCTGATTGGCCACAATGGCTCAGGCAAGTCTACCCTGCTCAAACTGCTTGCCCGGGAACATTCCCCTTCTCAGGGGGCCATTTTTCTGGATGAAGAGCGCATAGAAAGCCTGTCCAATCGACAATACGCCCGCAAGCTGGCCTATCTGCCACAGTACACTCCCATTATTCCGGATATGACAGCACGAGAGCTGGTGGAACTGGGCCGCTATTCCTGGAACAGTGTCTGGCGCAACCGCAATCCGGAAAATGAAGAGGCAGTGGAACGCGCCATCGGCCTGACGGATACTGAAGTTTTCATGCCTGCCCTGCTGGATTCCCTCTCAGGCGGTGAACGCCAGCGCGTCTGGATTGCCATGCTTCTCGCCCAGAATACGCCGTACATCCTTCTGGATGAACCGCTGGCCGCACTGGATCTGAAACACCAGCTGGAGGTCATGCAGCTGCTGCATCGGCTCGCCAAGGAAGAAAATCTGTGTGTCATTGCGGTCATTCATGATATCAACCTGGCCACCCGCTATTGCGATCATCTGCTGGCCCTGCGCGCGGGCGAGCTGATCTATGCAGAACCCCCGTCAGCGCTACTGGATCAGCAGAAGCTGCGACACATCTACGATGTGGATCTGCATTTGATTACGCATCCTGCGCACCCTCAAGTACAGTTGGCGTTCAACTGAGGCTCTCATGAACCTGCCATCCCTGTTTCGCACTGGTTTTCTGCTGCGCGCATTCGTATATGCTTTTGTATTGCTGAACTGCGCAACGCCCTTGACGGCGACCGGACAATCGACGCCTGCAGCCACGCAGGATGGTTCGCCTTCGCCCAGTCAGAAGAGCTCATCACCCCAAAGTGTGACAAAACCGCATCCGCAGCGTATTGCGGTGCTGGACTGGACGATTGCCGAAACCATGGCCGGTATGGGTATTTTTCCTGCCGCACTGGCAGAAAAAGACAGCTACCAGGTCTGGAGCAAAGACCCCGCCATGCCGCCTTCTACCCTTGATCTGGGTATGCGCGCGCAACCGAACCCGGACCGCATGATCCGTCTGGCGCCCGACATGATTCTGGCTTCGCAGGATTACGCTTTCGTCAAGGACCTGCTGGGTAAAATCGGACCCGTGACCCTGGTGGACGTCTACACGCCGGGCCAGAATATCTATGAGAATCTGAGCCAGGTGGCTACCCGTATTGGTGACATCACGGGTTATCCGGAAAAGGCGCAGGCGTATATTTCCCGGGTAGAGCAAGGCCTGCAGGAGATACACACAAAACTGGCGGCCCATCAGAATCAGCCGGTGGCCATCATCCAGTTTATCGATGCCCGCAATGTACGGATTTATGGCAAGCCCAGTATTTTTTCAACTGCGCTTGAAAAAATCGGCGTTCGCAATGCTTGGACCCAGAACGTCAATCAGTGGGGTTTCCAGAGCGCAGACCTGACGCATCTGGCCGCTCTTCCTGCCGATACCACGCTATTTATCATCAAACCCTATCCGGCCGATCTGCCTGCCAGACTGCACAACAACGTTATCTGGCATGCGTTACCGGCAGTACGTAATAATCGCATCGTACTGGTCGATCCCATCTGGACGCTGGGCGGGCTGGGTACGGTATTACGGTTCGCCGAAAGCGTCAGCAATGGACTGCTTGCCCAGGATAAGGCCGGCGCCGGTAATGCCGCCTTCCGTTTTCCCGGACAAAAACAATGAGATACACACTATCAGCCAAAGGATTGGCCATCGGGGGAACTATCCTGGCGATCGCGCTGATCGCTGCCATTTCCATGCTTGCTGGCACACAAGGCAACGCCGGTCCTGACATACAGCAACTGGTATTCTGGCATGGCACCGTGCCACGGATTGCCATGGCGCTGCTTTGCGGCCTCTGCCTGGGGCTGGCCGGTTTCATCCTTCAGCACATCACACAGAACTCACTGGCGGCTCCTGATACCCTGGCCACCAGCAGTGGCGCACAATTTGCCCTGCTGTTGGGAATGATGTACTTTCCGGAATCGCGACTGTTTGACTCCACCTTGCTCGCCATGGCCGGCAGCGTGGTCGCGAGCCTGATACTTTTGCTGTTCATTCGTCGTGCAGGAAGTGCCGGCAACAGCCTGATCCTGATTGGCCTGATGCTGACGCTACTGCTCACGACGCTCAGCAATATGTACCTGATCCTCAACCCAGACCGCCTGTATGGGTTGATCGTCTGGGGAGCAGGTTCATTGAGCCAGGATTCCTGGCAGCCCGCCATCACCAGCGGCTGGCAAACACTGATCTGCCTGCCACTGTCGTGGTTTCTTCTGCCCTCGCTTCGCGCTTTTTCACTACAAGGGACACTCGCAAAAAGCGTTGGCGTGAATGTGCGCCTGGTACGTATCGGCGGATTTCTTCTGGTGTCCTATCTGATTGCGATTGTGGTAAGCAGTGTCGGTGTGATTGGCTTTGTGGGTCTGGCTGCACCCGTGATTGCGCGTTCTTTGGGTATTACGAATATTCGTCAGCAATGGGCCTATGCTATGCTGTTTGGTGCCCTGCTGCTTTCCATTACCGATTCTGCTCTGCAACTGACTAGTCTGTTCTGGCCCAACAGCATCATGACGGGTACGGTAACCGCCCTGCTTGGCGTTCCGGTCCTGCTGCTTCTGCTGATGAAACAGCGCAGCCATTCGCGTGAAGAGGTAGCCCCCATCCACGCAGGAGTGCGGCACAGTCAGTCACAGTTGCAATGGCGTCTCTTCATATTGATTGCCGTTGTCATTGGATGTTATTTGCTGCTCCCTCACATCACACATGACGTCAACGGACACTGGGCCTTTGTCGGACATATTGAGCCTGCCATTTCACTGTTCACGGACAGTCGCCGCTACACTGCTATCCTGTTTGGCATAGCCATTGCCTGCGCCGGTACGCTCATTCAGAATATGACCAACAATAGCATGGCATCGCCCGAATTCCTGGGCGTGACCTCTGGCACCGGTCTGGGACTGATTGCACTCATGGTGCTCGTGCCCGCTCCGTCCCCCGTGCTTTTTCTGCTCTGCGGTATTATCGGCGCATTTGCCAGCCTGCTGTTCGTCATGCTGATCAATGCGCGCAACCGTTTTCAGCCAGAGAAAATTCTGCTTACCGGCCTGGCGCTCACACAACTCTTCAATTCGCTGCTGACCCTTACGCTGGCCAGTGGCATGCAACAAGTGCAGCAACTGCTCGTCTGGATTTCCGGCGACACCTATATGAGTCTGCTGCAGAACGACCTGCCCATACGCATTGTTCTTTGCGGCATCCTGTTGGGACTGGCTATTCTGACACGCCGCCCGTTAAGCCTGCTGCGCCTGGGAGACTCCATCGCCCGATCCGGCGGTCAGCGCCCCATGCTGGTCCGCAGCCTGTTGTTTCTGCTGATTGCCGCGCTCACTACACTTGCCTCGGTCACGGTAGGTCCTACCAGCTTCGTGGGACTGATCGCTCCGCATCTGGCACGCAGCCTTGGCTTTCATGGCTTACGCATGCAGATGTTCGCCTCCTCTGCCATTGCAATTGTGATCATGCTGGTGGCAGACCTGATAGGCCGCCATATTATGTTCCCCTATGAAGTACCCACGGGCCTGATTGCCACCTTTATCGGTTCGCTCTACTTCCTGTGGCAATTTACCCGCAAAAGACCTGGGTGAATGCAGTATCATTGCGTTCCATGAATACGATCGATCCCTTTGTCCTGTTCGATGATGCAATGGCCGAAACTGCGACCCTGTTGCAGGGTTTCGATCATCATCAGGCAGTCTTTCCGGAACAGATAGACGAACTCGATACGATACTGCGTCAGGGCTGGAACCAAGGGCTGCATGCGGCAATTTTTATTCCCTATGAATTTGGCGTGGCCGGACAGCTCCGGCAGGACATTGCGCCTCTGCACATTCACTGGTTCAGCAAAACCGTCACGCTTACCGGATCGCATATTGATCAATGGCTGAATCGTGAGGCCGCCAGGCACGACCCAGACAATCAGCCTGCGGGCCTGTGCAACCGCCAACTGACGCCAGACTTTGAACGTTATCAGCAACAGTTCGACAAATTGCAGCAGGCGATCGCCCGGGGTGATTTTTACCAGATCAATTACACGGCCCGACAAACTTTCGACACCTTTGGTTCCCCAATAAATCTGTATCGCCGGCTGCGGGCTCGCCAGCCCGTTCCTTATGGTGTGCTGGCCTGGCTGCCCGGAGAGGCGTCAGAGTTTGAATCAGGGGTGGCGTCAGACATTGATTCAGGAATTGAATCAGCGGCGGCGCCGGAGTTTGCGTCACACGTGGCATCAGGGACGGCTTCAGGACCGACGATGAATCCCTGGACGCTGTGTCTCTCCCCGGAACTCTTCATTCGCATCGAAAAAGACGGACTCATTCTTGCGGAACCGATGAAAGGCACGCTACCTTTCAATGAGGGCGATGATCTGGCTCTGCTTGGCAAACAGCTGCGAAATGACACGAAGAATCGTGCAGAAAATCTGATGATTGTGGATCTGTTGCGCAATGATCTGTCGATTCTTGCGAAACCAGGTGGCGTTCGAGTCAGAGAATTGTTCAAAGTGACACGTTTCGGGCAGGTATTGCAGATGACTACGCCCATTGAATGCCACCCGCGGGCGCAAACAAGTCTGGCTCAGGTCATAGAAGCCCTCTTCCCTTGCGGTTCCATCACGGGAGCCCCGAAACTCATGAGTATGCAGTACATTGCGCAAGCCGAGACCGGAGTTCGGGGTTTATACACGGGCAGCATCGGCTATCTGCAGCCCGCGGACAATCCGCTGAACGCTGTGGGCTGTTTTAATGTCGCCATTCGAACCCTGACCCTGCAATCGAAAGACAATCAGGCACTGGCCTGCTCAGGCGTGATGGGTGTGGGCGGCGGTGTGGTTTATGACAGTACCGCAGAATCGGAATACGACGAGATTCACTGGAAGTCACGTTTTCTGCAAGGGCTTGCAGAGGGCTTTGATCTTTTCGAAACCATGCTCGTGGAAAACGGACAGTGTGCGTTACTGGAAAAACATCTACAGCGTCTGCTTGGCTCTGCCCGGCAACTGGGCTTTGCCGTTGACAGTACAACATTGCGTCAGCAGATCAGCGATGGAATTGCGGCACAGCCAGCTGATCACCGGTATCGCACACGGGTCGTCCTGTCTGCTGATGGCAACTGTGATCTTCAATTTACTGAGATGGATGCACCAGGAACTGTGGCGGCCACGGGTAAAGGTGCTCGTGCTGATGCTGGTGATAGTGTTGTTGCGGGCATTTCTAATGCTGGTGTGGGTACAAGTACAGCTACAGGTGCAGTCCGTATTGCGGAACGCATATTGCGTGTCCATGACCCTCTGCGTCGATTTAAAACAACATGGCGCGCCCACTTTGACAATGATTTACATCTCGCCATGAAAGCGGGATTGTTTGACGTTCTGTATTTCAATCGTGATGGTTATCTGCTCGAAGGTGCACGCAGCACTGTTTTCATTCGCCATGATGGTGCGTGGCTGACTCCTGCCCTGACGCTGGATATTCTGCCCGGCGTCATGCGGGCTGAGGTCATCGCCAATCCGCGCAAGTACCTGCAGGCGGACCGTGTCAACGAAGGGTTAATTACCCTGGCCATGCTGTGTGAGGCAGATGCCATTGTTGTGACCAATGCACTGCGCGGGTGCACATCTGTTGTTCTGCAGGCGGAATAACGACGGCTGTCTGCCGGCGCAAACGCAGCTTTGGTGACGGATTTCTGACACATCCACAATGGATGATGGCGTTCGCAGCTCGTACATTACAGGCGCAACTTGGCGTCGAATGTGCTATCTTGACAATCAGTGAATTTCATTCGTGATCGTTCGCTGCAAACATTGACAATTCGCAGCAAGATATCGATGTTTAGCCACAAGGCATCCGTCATTCGTTGCCAGGCATCGATGGTTCGCCGCAAGGCGCCCCCATACGTATACTGTGATTCCCGTTATTTCATCTGCCATATCAACCGTCGGGGTATCGTCCTATGGCTCGTAGCATGAGCTCCCTGTTTCTGAACAGCGCCAGAAAGATCGCTCGTCAACAGAGCAAGGCCCTGATCAAGGCAACGCAATCGAATATGAAGCTGGCTGCGTCCGCTTTCAACAGCAATCCGCTGCTCGTCAATCCGGCAGGACTGCGCCCCCGTGTAAAAAAACCTGTACCGCCTCCGTTTCGTCATGGCTCCTGGACCGAGAGAGTGTTCCGAGTCCCCACAAGCGTTACGTTGTTTGTTCCGCGTCTTTCTTACTTTGTGTACGTCCCGCCAGGTCAGGAGATAAAAGGAAGCCCGGTGCTGGTGATGCTGCACGGCTGCAAACAGACATCGACGGAATTTGCCCAGGGTACCCGCATGAATCAGCTGGCAGCAAAAGCCGGCATGGTGGTTGTCTACCCGCAGCAGTCAAGACAACGACAGACCCTGCGCTGCTGGCGCTGGTATCAGCCGGATAACCATCACGGTTTTGCAGAAGCGGATGCCATTGCAGCGCTTATTCGCAATCTGATCGTACGCCATCGTGTCGACCGTTCCCGCATCTACCTGGCCGGCATGTCAGCAGGCGCCGGCATGAGCAGTTTGCTGGCGCTGCGTCATCCTGAACTGTTTGCCGCGCTTGCCCTGCATTCCGGGCCGGTTCTGGGTAATGCCAGTAGCGTGGCCAGTGGCATACAGACCATGCGACGCGGCACGTTAAACGATCCGGTCAGTTCCCTGATGTCCATGAACACGCCTGTTGAACAACGACCTGACTTTCTACCCGCACTGATCCTTCAGGGCCAGCTGGATCGCGTGGTAGCAGCAAAAAACGGCGAACAGCTCGCCCGTCAGTTTGCGTGGCTCAATGGTTTCGAAGAAGACGCCAAGCCTTTTGAAAAGCATCTGGGTGAAAATACAAGTCGCGAATATACCCGCTACGATTTTCAGCGCGCCCGCAAGACGCTTGTGCGCTACTGTCGTATCAGGAAAGTCGGACATGCATGGAGTGGCGGTGATACCCGGCTCGAATTCAATTCCAGCGAGGGACCTAACGCGTCCAGCCTTATTCTGCAGTTTTTCCGGATGCATCGTCGCAGCCGGACTTGAACAGCGGGAACCGGGCGTCCATGCTATTGCGCGCGAGCTGCGCCAGGTCGGCATCCTCCAGATTCAGCGCCTCTGCAACGGCAACATAATTATCCAGCAGATATCCGCCAAAATAGGCAGGGTCATCAGAATTGACGGTGACGCACAGGCCCAGATCAAGCAGTCGCTTCAGATTATGCTCGCGCATGTCATTCACCACCCGTAATTTCAGGTTTGACAGCGGACAGACGGTCAGCGGTATTTTGCGCTGGGCCAGGGTCTGCAGGAGTGCCGGATCTTCTTCACTGCGCACCCCATGATCGATTCGGATCACATTCAAATTATCAAGTGCGCTGCGCACATACGCTGCCGGTCCTTCTTCGCCGGCGTGCGCTACAAGATAAAAGCCCAGCTCACGGCAACGCTCGTACACGCGCGCGAACTTCTCTGGTGGATTGCCTTTTTCGCCAGAGTCCAGGCCAATACCCAGCCAGAGATCAGCATACTGCTCACGCAGCGGCAGCGCCTGCTCAAGCGTCTCGAAGGCAGCCTCTTCAGACAAATGCCGCAGGAAACTTAGAATCAGGCAGGAGGTAATGCCCCACTTGCTTTTACCTTCACGCAAGGCACGAGCAATGCCCGCAAACACAACTGAAATGTCCACCCCGCGTTCTGTATGCGTTTGCGGATCAAACATGATTTCTGTATGCACTACGCCATCCTGCGCGATACGCGCAAGATAAGCCATAGTCATGTCATAGAAATCCTGTTCGGTAATCAGGACGGCTGCGCCAGCGTAATAAAGATCCAGAAAAGATTGCAGATCGGTAAACGCATAGGCCTGACGCAAGGCATCGACCGACGGATATGGGAGTGTGACGCCATTACGGCGGGCCAGTTCAAAGATCAGCTCCGGCTCCAGCGTACCCTCGATATGCAGGTGCAGTTCAGCTTTGGGTAAACTTCGGATATAGGCCAGACGATCAGAATTCATGGGGAGTATAAGGGATTTGGGTCCGCGGTGAGCTTCAAAAGATAGATACCAGGCACGGCACGCCATGCGGTGGCCTGTGCCTGGTATTGTAACGCGAACCAGGCGGCGATAGCCCCAATGCCGCCTGCATTCGTGCACCGTCGGCGCTGGTGTCAATATCGGCACTGGCTCCGTATCACTGTCAATATGCCAGGACGGATAGAGAACCCCAGATTAACTGCGAGCGCTGCGGCTCAAAGAAGGTTACATGCCGATAATGACAGACGACATTGCATTGACAAAATATCAGGCCCCGTCATCCGCCGCGCAGCGAAATCCCAGCGTATCCAGTACGAATGTTGCTTTCAGGCTTCGTCGAAAACTGTAGCGCATAAATGCCGCATAGTCGGACGGGTTTGATACGCCCGCCGCTCCCGCGCCACAGAATGCGCCTACATCCACGGGTACCTGCCTGCCATTGATCAGCAATGTCAGAAGATTGGATTGCTGATCGCGTGGCACCTCGGTTCGATTGAAGTCCTGAGTCCATTCCCAAATCACACCATGCATATCATAAACACCCCAATAATTGGGACGTGATTGCATGACGGCCGGCAGTGTCGCGCTGGCGGGCTGCGCATACCATGCCAGAATATGCTGAACGAAATCGGTATCCCTGCTGGCGTCAACTTTAGTGGCTGAAGCACGTCCTGCGAACTCCCACTCGGCCGTCGTCGGCAAACGCTTGCCCTGAGCGGCACAATAGGCTCTGGCTGCAAACCAGGACACATTCACCACCGGCTTTTGCGGATCTTCAATCTGTTGTGGTGTAATGCTCGCCGCTTCGCGCCAGGATTGCAGATAGCGCGGTTCGGCAAACATCGGCAGGATGTTGTTTGGTGACCATTGCGGGTGACCGGCAACGAACCGGGCAAAATCCCGGTTGGTCACAGGCGTTGCGTCCAGGCGAAAGGGTTTGACCAGCGTCTTGGGGGTGCTGCTGTCAGAAATGAGTGGCCGGTATTCTCCGCCGGGAAGACGGATCATATCTGACATCTTTTCTGGCGTGCCTTCCTCCCGATACGCCATCTCCCTATCGCCTTGCGCATCGCGACCTGCCTCTGCGTTTTCTGCCAATATCACATTTGGCAACGCAAGCAGACAGGTCGCACCGGCAATCAAAAAGACAGCCGATTTTCTGCGCATCAATGCGCTCCGTTCACAGACTGAAATGGTGGCGCTTTACGCTCGGCAGCAACATCCTCTGCAGAGATCGAACCGCCTTTATTGTCCCAGCTGTTCAACAGAAAGGTCACGACGTTGGCCACGTCCTGATCATTCAGCATCATGGCCGGCATCACACCATTGAACTTGTTACCGTTCACAGTGACCGGACCAGACAGGCCGTGCGTAATAATATTCGCAGCCCGTTTCGGATTCTCATTCAGGAAGTCTGAACCGGCCAGGGGTGGGAATGCTGCCGCAATACCCGCACCGTCAGCCTGGTGACAAGCCTGGCAGTTGGCCTCGTAAACGCGCTTGCCGAACTGGATCTGTTCCTCTTTGGATGAAGCGATCACTTGCGCAGGTGCTTTGCCTGTGTTCACTGTCTGGATAGCTGAACCCTCTGGCAGATAAACGCTGTCTTTCTGTTTACCACTGTAAACCTCTGGATTCGGATCTCCACTGACGGTGATCGTGCCCAGCGCGCCCTTGTTGAATGCGCGGAAAATGGAGTGGTCAACCAATACCAGATTACCGGGTACTTCCAGTTTGAATTCGACCATGGCCGAACCGCCTGCAGGAACCAGGGTGGTCTGGATATTATTGTTCTCAAGCTTGCCGCCTTCCACGTAGACCTTGTCGAAGATTTCACCGATCACATGGAAGGAAGACACCAGATTGGGGCCGCCATTACCAACAAACAGCCTGACGGTTTCGCCTACCTTGGCTTTCAGGGAATTGTCGCCAGTGAGTGAACCAACGGATCCATTAAATACCACATAGTCGGGATGTTCGTTGATGGCCTTTTTCATATCGAAAGGCTGCAGGCCAGGCTGACCATAATCACCTTTCGTGTAGAAATCGCCTTGTACCACATAGTATTCGCGGTCGACTTTTGGCAGACCCTCTTTGGGTTCAACCAGAATCAGACCATACATCCCGTTTGCAATATGCATACCCACAGGCGATGTTGCGCAGTGATAGATATACAGTCCGGGATTCAATGCCTTGAAGCTGAAAGTTGACGTGTGACCGGGTGCGGTCAGGGAGGAAGCTGCACCACCACCGGGACCTGTCACGCCGTGCAGGTCAATGTTGTGCGGCATTTTTGAACTGGGATGGTTTGACAAATGAAACTCCACCTGATCGCCTTCCCGAACGCGAATGAAAGTGCCAGGTACAGAACCATCAAATGTCCAGTACATATATTGCACACCGTCGGCCATTTTCATGACCTTTTCCACGGTCTCCATCTTCACAATCACTTTGGCCGGATGTTTACGTGTGATTGGTGGTGGCACCATGGGTGGTGCTACCCGCACGGCTTCTTCAACCGGCAATGCCTCGGCTGCCGATGTCGTTTTGCCGGCATCGGATACGGCTGCAGATGTGACACCTGCGGTTTTTCCCATAGCAGGACTACAGGTGGCTGCAGCGGTAAACGCCACTAAAAAAGCCAGCGCCAGACGATTCAATTTCATGAATTTCTCCTTGTATTTGAAACACCATCGCAACGCATTCCCCGTGCGCTGCTAACTCAAACAGTGCTTCGTCAGGAGAATTCTAAAAATGTACGGAGGTTGCTGCGCATGTCGTCAAATACATCGATTGACGCAAATCAAAGGAGAAATTAAAGCATTGAAATGTTTGATGACCGCGGTGACTTTTTCACAACACAAATAGGCCGTGTGACGCAAAAATGACTGGGAAAATATGCGGAAAATAATAACCCATTTGTCATTATGGTTTTTTGATATATTGCATTCACCGTTCATTCGTTGGTTCACTGATGCTCTTTAAGACGCTGACTGATGGCTCTTGCAAGTATTTCATTTCCGGCGGGGCCAGGATGCAAATGATCTCCGGAATCGTAGCGGGCATCCAGTTTAGTAGGATCTACCTTATCCTGTAGCAGAACATCCGCATCAATGAGCGAATCAAAAACCTTTTCCTGGCGCATCCACGCATTCACTTGCATCCGCAGACGATCTTTGTCGGTGTCATAATAATTTGCCAGTGGCGTGCCATCCAGTGCACCGTGGAAGGGAGTCAACGTCACGCCAATCACCCTGAGTCCTTTCTGATGAGCCAATGCAACAAGTTTTTGATATCCCAGCTGTAGTGATTCAAGACTAGGTACTGGCAGTTCAGGCGCAAACGCCGTCTTTGGCCAGCTAATATCATTGATTCCCATGAAAATAACAACGGCCTTGACGCCCGGCGCGTCAAATACATCCTGCTGAATACGTGCAAGGGCGTTCTCTCCCATTTTATCTTTCAGCAATCGCGCGCCTGATATTCCCGCATTGATGACCGAGAGTCCCGACTCCTGCAGCTGTTTAGACATATAGTCTGTTAGTCTGGCGTTCGAGTCTATCGGCACACCATTGCCATCGGTAATCGAATCTCCCAGTACCGCTACCGCACGGTGCCTGCTATTGCCTTCCACATCAATCCGTGTCAGAAATACCCGGGCCTGTGTTTCCTGCAAGATATGATTAGGCTCGATCTTTTGTGTTCTTGTCTGGTTCCCTCTGCTGAATATTGCCTTTTGTCTGCCATCCCAGTGGAATGTCGTCAGTGGAGTCTGCGACTGTACATACTGTGATACCTGCAGTGAGGCACCATCTTCTGTTGCCAAATTAACAGGATCCGATGCAACAGATTGACCCGGAGGCACGGAGACCACCTCCTTTGCGCCAAAGCGCACAACCAGGGGCGTTTCGTCCTTATTATCTTGCGAACGGGCTCGACTTATTGTGGTCTGATTCAATACCAGCGGCGTCTTACCATATCGGTTGGAAACCAGCAGCCGCAGTCGTTTGCCGCCACGGCTGATGACAACATTCTGCGTAAAAGTTGCATCGCTTACGGTTTCAGGAATATCGGTAGGAAACGCAAAGCTGCTATCCCAGACAGGTTGTGGGCTGGCCTGCCAGCTTGCAAGCCAGGAAGAATCCTGAGCATACACGGGATGCAAGATAAATAGGCTGGTGAGAAGCAGCGAATTGAGTAATTTCATTGAAGACTCCACTGGGAAATGGTTATTCCGTTATCGAGGGAAAACCTCGATTAGTTATGTAACAGCAGTATGAAATGAAGATGATTTACAATCCAGACATCCGCAATCACAACATTTGTGAACAATATTCATATGTCATCTACATCCAAAAGCAACAAGCTTGCTGAAATGGAGTTATTTGTTGCCACTGTCGAATCGGGTAGTTTCTCTCTGGCAGCGCGACATTTCGATATGAGTCCATCTGCAGTCTCCAAAGCCATAGCCAGACTGGAAGAGCGCCTGGGCGTGATGCTGCTGAATCGCTCCACGCGCAAGCTCTCACCCACCCTGGCTGGCGAATCATTTTTCCATCGAAGCACGTGTCTGCTCGCGGATTTGAAAGATATCGAAACTAACATGACGCAGAACACACTTCCCTCGGGCCCCCTGCGTATCAACACCAATGTGCCATTCGGTGAACTTATACTGCTGCCACTCGTACCGCTATTTCATGCGCAATTTCCTGAAATCACGCTTGACATTGATCTGACTGACGATGTGGTTGATATGTATGATGCGCGGGTCGATGTCGCGATCCGCGCAGGAAGGTTGAAAGATTCGGATCTGTATGCGCGCAAGCTGGGACAATCTACTCTTGTGATTGTTGCGTCCCCCGCTTATCTCAAAAAACACGGCACACCCCATGAACCCGAAGCACTCCCACAACATCACAAGCTTGATCTGAATTTACCTCGCTCGACCCGCGGATGGAATCTGGAAAATAACGGGGAGACTCTACATGTGGCTACCGGTGCCTACATTCGCGTCAACAATGGCCTCTCTCTTAAACATCTTGCCATGCAGGGTCTGGGGCTGGCGCGCATTACGCGCTTTATCGTGGAAAGGGAATTACATAACGGAACGTTGATACCGGTTCTGGAGCAATACAACAAAGCTGAGTCCGAGTCTTTTTACGCCGTTTTCATGGGTAAACGCGATTTGATGCCACGTCGCGTTGCCGTGTTTCTGGATTTCCTTGCAGAGCATACTGTCATGCACTGAGCACGCTTTGAGCGCTCAGTAATCGCAATGACCTTAAGTCACTATTCGTGAATTTTGCGCACAAATCATTTGCCCCAACACCACTGTTTCTCTGAACGTGCTGGCGTAATAATGGCCACTGCTTTCACTGACTTTCATGGAAATTATCATGCCTATTGCGGTTTATGCATTAATGGCGGGTGCGTTTGGGATCGGGGTAACCGAGTTTGTGATTATGGGACTGTTGCTCGAAGTGGGTAACGATCTTGCCATATCCGCCCAGACTGCCGGCTCGCTTATATCCGGCTATGCGCTGGGCGTCGTGATTGGCGCACCGGTGTTCACCATTGCCACAGCACGGCTGCCTCATAAAACCACCCTTCTGGTACTCATGGTCATCTTCACGCTGGGCAATGCCGCGTGTGCATTGGCGCCGAATTACTGGTTTCTGTTTTTTGCGCGGGTACTGACCTCGTTTGCACACGGCACATTTTTCGGTGTCGGCTCTGTGGTTGCCACTCGCCTGGTTGCCAAAGACAAACAGGCTTCAGCCATCGCCGTCATGTTCACCGGTTTAACTGCCGCCAACATCCTTGGTGTTCCGTTCGGCACGTTCCTGGGACAGCTTTATGGCTGGCGAGCCACTTTCTGGGCTGTTACCGTGATTGGCGTTCTGTCATTCTTTGTGATTCGCCAATTCGTACCTGCCAATACAAAACCGGCAACCGCAGGCAATGACTGGCGCTCTGGCGTTCGCGCACTTGCCAATCGCAGCGTCGTTGCAGGGCTGATGACAACGGTTTTTGGATTTGCCGGTGTCTTCGCGGTGTTTACTTACATTGCCCCGCTGCTCACGCAAATGAGCGGATTTGATAAATCAGCGCTCTCGCCAATACTCATTGTCTTTGGCCTGGGTCTGGTGATCGGCAATCTGCTGGGCGGCAAGCTCGCAGACAGGTATCTGAAGACAACTGTGATTGGCAGCCTGATCGCGCTGACCATCGTGCTGCTGCTGATGCCCTGGGCGTTTCAAAACCAGGTGCTGGCAGTCATCGCGGTTGGTTTGTTCGGTGTGGCTGCCTTCAGTACGGTCGCGCCATTGCAAATGTGGGTACTGGGAAAAATCACAAATGCGGATCAAAGTCTGGTTTCCAGTCTTAATATCGCTGCCTTCAACCTGGGGAATGCGCTGGGCGCGTGGGCGGGTGGTGTCGTAATCGCGCAAAACGGAGGACTGCCATGGATTCCTTATATCGCTGCCGCCATGCCTGTTGCAAGTCTGCTGATTGCTGTTCTGACCATGCGCTCGGAAAGGCCCGCTGTCCCGGCAGTAGCAGCGTGCGCACAGAGCTGATCGCCTTGCGGCCAGCCGACCATCGATGAATCAATCGGTTCCGTGATTCGCGGCCGGTAGCGTATCAATGACCTGCGCAACCGATTCCCTCAACCATCGATTCATTTGTGAATATTCATTTTTCTCGCTCCACACCATGACCATATTCGCCTGCCTGAGTACCCTGGGCAGGCGAATTTGTGTCAGATCGAAGTACTCCTGATACTTTCTCGCGATCCGGCCTGGCATGGTTGTCGCGTAGTCCGTTTCCAGCAGAAATATCGGCGCCAGCCCGAAATTCGATACGTAGGCTGTAAACGGCATTTCGGAATTGATATCATCCAGCGCACGCGTGAAATTGGTCTCCCGACCATACATATGCGAGAAAGCCAGCCATTTGATCGACGCCAGATCCGATAACGCAAGTTCTCGCCGATCTGCCAGCTGATGCCTGGAAGAAACGACACAGACTCGTTCATCTTCAAAAAGCAGGGTATGCCGAAACCGCGATTCCGGCGGCTGAAACAGCCCGATAGCCAGATCCATTGTTTCCGACTCAAGATCATCTGGCACAAAATCGCCATGGACCGGCTGAAAACGCACGGTAAGCTGCGGCGCCGCCTGCTGGAGGATGCGTGTCAGTGGAGCTGCGATAAGCAATTCGATATGGGCCGCCGCACCAATGCTGACAACTCCCGTCAGTAACGACGGTGTGAACGGTCGGCTGCTGCCAGCCGCGTGCTCCAGTGCCTGCAGGGCTCCATGGGAAGACTGATGTAAATGCACGGCGCGCTCTGTGGGCACCAGTCGCTTTTTGATGACAACAAAAAGCGGATCATCCAGGACGACGCGCAGTCGTGCCAGTTCCCGACTAATGGCAGGCTGACTTTTATGCAGGCGACGGGCAGACTCTGTCACACTGCCCGTCTGCATGAGCGAATCAAACGTGATCAACTGGCTCAGATTCAGGCGTCGCAAGGCCGGAAACGGGCTGCCTGATTGCAAGGGACGATTATCCATACCATTTTTGATATGCAAATGATGATAATAAATCATTATTGAAATATTAGCCAGATTGTTAGAATGGGCTCGGTCGTGCTCAAACGCACTGCCTTATGCACTGTCATTTGGGCTGCGATGTGCCCCTGTAATTCCAGATCTGCGTCGCGATGTCAACTCACCAGTCGGTGCCAAATAAATTTCAACCATCATAATGGAACATGACATGAGACAAAAAATGGGTTCGTACACAACATTTATAGCTGCTGCTACCGTTTTTGCCGTAACGCCGGTGCATGCTGCCGACTTTCCGGAGCGCACGATTTCGATTGTGGTCCCCTTCCCCGCAGGCGGTACACCCGATATCCTTGCCAGGATCATAGGCGAAAAAGCTGCCGCGCAGCTAAAACAATCGGTTGTTGTTGAGAATAAGGCCGGTGCTGGTGGTTCGATTGGCGTACAGTCGGTGTCACGTTCGAAAAATGACGGATATACACTTGTGATGTGCGCCTATGGGTGCGCCGTCGCACCTTCACTGTACAAGCCCGCCCCATACGACATCAAAACGCAATTTTCTCCTGTTGTCATGGTTGGCACCGTGCCCAGTGTTCTGGTCACCAATCCGAAAAAAATTCCGGCAGGGTCCGTGAAAGAATTTATCGAGTATGCAAAAGCCAATCCTGGCAAAATCAATGCGGCCTCTTCCGGCATTGGTGGGTCAGCGCATATCGGTATTGAAATGCTGGAACGCGAAGCGGGCATTGATATTGCACATATTCCGTATAAAGGCGCCGGACAGGTGGCAGGCGATCTGCTGGGTGGTCAGGTGGATATGTACTTTGACAATCTGCCGGCATCGCTGGCCAACATCAAAAGTGGCAGACTGAACGCCCTGGCCGTCGCCAGCAAGAAACGTTCTCCCGCCATCCCGGATGTGCCAACGTTTGCAGAAGCCGGTTATCCAAATATGCTGATTACACCCTGGTTTGGCTTGCTGGCCCCCGCAGGCACGCCTCAGGAAAACATCAACAAACTCAACGAGGCATTCAATACCGCACTCAAGGATCCCGAGGTCCAGAAAAAATTTACAGAACTGGGCGTTGATATTGCCGGTGGATCTCCCGAACAGCTTGCGCAGTTTCTGGATTCGGAGACAGATAACATCGCAAAACTGATCAAGGAAAACAATATTACCGCCAAGTAAACATAATCCGCCACAAGCGCGCCGCTGTATCTATCACACAATACCAGGCACATGAACTCAGACAGGAAACCACCTATTGCGTTACGAGATATGGGCTCGTTTCATATTGGCGGACGCACCGTCCAGCTATCGGATCAGCCCGCGTTTCAAAGGGTCATGAGTGCAGGAGGCGAGCCTGTCAGCATCAATCTGAACGGTACCTATGCGGTTGAGCAAATGTATGTACAGTATTTTTTGCCCGACAAGCCTAACGGCAAGGGACCGCTGGTGTTCTGGCATGGCGGCGGCATGACCGGTGCGGCATGGGAAACCACACCGGATGGCCGCGAAGGCTGGGCCAATTATTTCATTCGTCATGGATGGGATGTCTACCTGTGCGACGCGGTGGAAAGGGGGCGCTCCGGCTTTGCGCCCTTCCCCGAAATCTGGCCCGAAAAACCCGTCACCCAAACGGTCAATGATATTTTCAGCAGATTTCGCATTGGCAGAGATGCAGATAGTTATCACGATGATCCTGCGCGGCGGATTGCTTACGAAAACACCAAATTTCCCCTGCATGCCTTCGATGCGTTCAGCCGCCAGATGGTTCCGCGCTGGACGCATACCAATGGAGCCATTCTTTCTGCATTCGAAGCCCTGCTGCTTAAACTCGACGCCGCCACGATCGTATGTCATTCGCAGGCCGGTCCGCTGGCACTGCAACTGGCAGGCAAACACCCGGAACAAGTCAGCGCGCTTGTGGCTGTCGAACCGGCAGGAATTCCAGACCTGGATTTCTCAGCATTTCGCGTTCCAGCGATGATTCTGCTGGGCGACAACATCGATACCGACGTTCGATGGCCCCGCATCAGGGAAAAAATCATGCAGTTTTCCCGTACTACCTCAAGGACTGACGTTATTTCCTTGCCTGACGAAGGAATGACAGGCAATTCACATGTCATGATGATGGATACCAACAACCAGGAGATCGCAGCGCTGGTCAATCAATGGTTATTCAAAACGCTGGCCACCTGATCAGTCGTATTCCGCCAAAGCGTTAAAGCAGGCGACGTAATGACTCGAAGAACAGCGTGGACTGCAGTCGTTCCTGCTGTATCTGCTTTGCGGCCAGTGCCGCTTTTTCTTCGTCCACCGGCTTTAGCGGCAACCCGGACGAATGCGCCAGCACTTCCACACGCGCGGGCCGCGCCCCCTAAAATAAATCATAGTATGCAAAAGCAACACATTCCCCCCAGACGATAG
>JBEBTQ010000011.1:0-21827 GCA_040393685.1 Advenella kashmirensis
GGCGGTGCATTCGCTGGCAAGCGACTCTGTCAGAAGTATATGGTCGATTCGAAGACCGGCGTTTCGACGGAATCCCATCATCCGGTAGTCCCACCAGCTGAACAGTTTCTCTTCCTGTTCAAACAGCCGGAACGAATCCACCAGACCGAGGCCGCTCAGCGCCTGCATGGCAGCCCGTTCTTTGGGAGAAACCAGAATGTCTCCGGTGTATTTGGCATGCACATCCCGCTGTTCCGGTGCGATGTTGTAATCACCGCAAATGGCCAGATTCGGAAATAATTTCATCTGTGATTGCACAAAGCGATTGAGTGCCTCATACCATTCGAGCTTGTAGACATATTTGTCGCTGTCCAGCGAACTGCCGTTGGGACAATAGGCGCAAATGATGCGCAGTGGGCCGGATGTGGTCCGGCAGGTCGCTGTGATCAGCCGCTGCTGAGTGTCGGGAAACTCCGGATTATTGATGATCACGTCTTCCAGGGAAGATCGGGCAAGTATGGCGACGCCGTTATAGGTTTTCTGTCCGGTCCAGACGGCCTCATAACCCAGCTCCCGGAAGGCATCCTGCGGAAACTTTTCGTTGACCTGTTTGAGTTCCTGGATGCAAAGAATGTCAATACTATGCTGATCCAGCCAGGCCAGTACTTGCGGCAGTCTAACGGTAAGCGAATTCACATTCCAAGTAGCAATTTTCATAGCGGTCCCGAATTTACATTGAACACAAACAGAGCCGTTCCATTGTAAGCGGGATGCGTTATGATTCGCTTTTCTCCATTCAAAAAAAGGAATTATCATGTCCGATGTTTTCGTGGTCTCCGGTGTGCGTACTCCCATCGGCAGCTTTGGCGGCAGCCTGAAAAATGTCAGCCCGGGAGAGCTTGCCACGACCGTGATCAGCGCTGCAATGCAAAAGGCCAGCGTAACGGGAGAGGACATCGACCACGTGGTACTCGGACATGTCATCAATACTGAACCCCGTGACATGTATCTGTCCCGCTATGCTGCGGTAACTGCAGGCGTGGCACAGAATACACCGGCATTCAATGTCAATCGTCTTTGCGGCTCCGGCCTGCAGGCGATTGTATCGGCCGCCCAGACGCTGCTTCTGGGTGACGCAAAAATTGCGATTGCAGGCGGGGCTGAAAATATGAGCCGCTCGCCTTACATTTCATCGGCGCATCGGTTTGGCGCCAGAATGGGCGATACAGTCATGCAGGACATGATGACAGGCGCGCTGTCTGACCCTTTTGAAAAAATGCATATGGGCGTGACTGCCGAGAACGTGGCCAAGGAATATGGTATTTCCAGACAGGCACAGGATGAGCTGGCGCTGGCATCTCACCAGCGCGCAGCCAACGCGATCGATGAGGGTTATTTCAAGGATCAGATTGTGCCCATCGTCACCAAATCGCGTAAAGGCGATGTGGTATTCGATACCGATGAGCACGTGCGGCGCGATGTTACGCTGGAGAATCTGTCGACCCTGAAGCCGGTATTCGTCAAAGAGCAGGGCACCGTGACGGCAGGGAACGCTTCAGGTATTAATGATGGTGCTGCGGCGCTGGTGCTGATGAATGCAGAATCTCTGAAAGCGCACAATGCAACGCCCATGGCGCGCCTTGTTGCGTATGGACACGCAGGTGTCGATCCACGACTCATGGGCATTGGTCCCGTGCCGGCTTCACGCAATGCGCTGGGAAAGGCAGGCCTGAAAATTGAGGATATGGATGTGATTGAGGCCAACGAGGCGTTTGCTGCACAGGCCTGCGCCGTATCCCAGCAATTGGGTCTGGACCCGCAAAAGGTCAATCCAAACGGTAGTGGCATTGGTCTGGGTCACCCGGTTGGTGCAACAGGTGCGATTATCACCGTCAAGGCATTGCACGAATTGCAGCGCATTGGTGGCCGTTATGCGCTGGTTACCATGTGTATCGGTGGCGGACAGGGCATCGCCGCTATCTTCGAACGGGTCTGATATCCATGGGACAACGCAGGCAGCAGCCTCATCCGGATTATGACGATCCGATCATTTCCGAATCTCAGGGTGTACGCTACCTGCACTTTAACAGCGAATGGATACAGGGCGCGATGCGGGTATCGCGCCCGGAAAAGCTCGAGTTCGAATATACACAGCAAATGATGTCCTGGCTGCTTTTCCTGGCACCACCAGCAGACAGGGAAATTGGAATTCTGGGACTTGGCGCCGGTTCGCTCACGCGTTTCTGTCAGCACCATTTTGACAGTGAAATTGTGACGGTCGAATGGAACCCGCAGGTTACGACATTGTGCGAATCCGCTTTTGCCCTCAGGCTGAACAACGCATGCCGGGTCGAGCACCAGGATGCACACGACTGGGTACTGGATCCGTACAACGAGAATCGTTGCAGTGTTCTGATGATCGATCTGTATGATTACACCGCCCAGGGGCCGGTCTGCTCGTCGGCAGAGTTTTATCGGGGCTGCAGACAGGTCTGTCGCGACCTGGGTGTGGTGTCGATTAATCTTTTCGGCCATCACAGCAGCTTTCGCAAGAACTTGCGCCATATACGCCAGGCTTTTGATGACCGTGTCTTACTGTTTCCCGAAACCGAGGATGGCAATCGCATTGTCCTTGCATTCGCCGGTCCGAGTCTGAACGTTGAACAGACGGCGCTGGCGGAGCGCGCAAAGCGGGTGCAAAGTTTATACCGTCTTCCCGCTACCGGCTGGCTGAGAACATTGCTGAAAGAAAACGGGAAAAACGGACCGACGATCGTATTATGAGGCTATCCGAGGCTTGGCGAGCGTCTGTAAATCAGTCAAAATCGCGGGTACACCGAAGTATGGCGGCTGCAGGCCCGAAATTCAAACAGTCTTCATTCTCGTTAATACCACTGGAAATATCACGAACCCTGTGACAAAATCGCGGGGTTCAGATTACGTATTCAGGAGTTGTTATGCATAAGCGCATATTTACCCTTAGTCTTTCTGCTGCGCTGATGTCCGTCGCGCTGCTGGGCGCAAGTGCGCAGGCCGCAGACAAGTTTGTCGCTGTCACCGCCATTGTCGAACATCCCGCGCTGGATGCCGTCAGAGATGGGGTTAAGGAAGGTCTGGCCAGCGAAGGGTTCGAAGAAGGCAAGAATCTGAAATGGAAGTACCAGAGTGCCCAGGGCAATACGGGCACCGCGGCGCAGATCGCCCGTCAGTTCATTGGTGAAAAACCCGATGCGATTGTGGCCATTGCCACTCCGTCTGCCCAGTCAGTTGTTGCAGCAACCAAAAGCATTCCAGTGGTTTATTCTGCTGTGACCGATCCCGTCGCAGCTCAGCTGGTCAAGTCCATGGAGGCCACAGGGTCCAATGTGACCGGCGTCTCAGATGAACTGGTTCTGGAAAAACAGATTGAGCTGATCAAACAGGTTTTGCCTGACGCCAAGCGCGTAGGCATGGTCTATAACCCCGGCGAAGCCAATTCCAGCGTCGTGGTAAAACGTCTGAAGGAACTGCTGCCCAAATCCGGCATGACCCTGGTTGAAGCGTCCGCACCACGCTCTGTGGATGTGGGTTCGGCCGCACGCAGTCTGGCAGGCAAAGTTGACGTTATCTATACGAATACCGACAACAATGTGGTTTCGGCATATGAGGCCCTGGTCAAGGTCGGCAATGAATCCAAAATCCCGCTCATTGCTTCGGATACCGATAGCGTCAAACGCGGAGCAATTGCAGCGCTGGGAATTAACTACAAGGATCTGGGTACTCAGACTGGTAAAATGGTTGCCCGCATCCTGAAAGGTGAGAAACCCGGAGACATCGCCTCTGAGACCAGCAATACGCTTGAATTATTCGTCAATCCGGGTGCAGCACAAAAGCAGGGCGTTACCCTTGATGAGAATTTCGTCAAGAGTGCCAAGGTCGTCGTAAAATAAGACGCCGCATTCCCGTATCAGCCTGGGGTGTCGCCTCAGGCTGTTTTATTTGAGCAGAATATTTAGTCATGTCCCTTTTTTCTTCCCTTGGCGCACTCGAGCTGGGCTTTATTTACAGCCTGGTCGCGCTGGGTGTCTTTATTTCGTTTCGCGTGCTGCGCTTTCCTGATCTGACCGTAGACGGCACATTTGCCACGGGCGGGGCAGTTGCTGCTTTGATGGTCAGTACCGGTTTCAATCCTTTCCTGGCCAGTGCCGCAGCTATGCTTGTCTGCGCGTTCGCCGGCATGATTACCGGTTGGCTGAATGTCAAACTGGGAATCATGGATTTGCTGGCCAGCATTCTGATGATGACAGCCCTGTATTCAATCAATCTGCGTATCATGGGCGGTCCGAATATTCCCCTCATTACCAGCGACACAGTTTTTTCCCTGACTCAGCCTGGTTCGATTGAAGACTATATATGGCGTCCGATACTTCTGTTTATTGTTGTTGTGGTCGCCAAACTGCTGCTGGATGCCTATTTCTCGACTCGTGCCGGCCTGGCCATGCGGTCTACCGGCTCCAATCTGCGTATGGCCCGCGCTCAGGGTATCGCCACCGACAGGATGGTACTGGTGGGCATGGCGCTCTCCAATGCGCTGGTGGGCCTTGGCGGCGGGCTATTTGCCCAGTCACAAGGCGGATCTGACATTTCCATGGGTATCGGTACCATCGTGATCGGCCTGGCGGCCGTCATTGTGGGTGAAAGCATACTGCCGGCCCGCCGCTTTCTGTTTATTACCCTGGCAGTTGTGATTGGGGCCATTCTGTACCGCTTCTTCATTGCTTTGGCACTGAACAGTGATTTTATTGGTCTGAAAGCGCAGGATCTGAATCTGATTACGGCGCTTCTGGTGGCCATTGCACTGATATTGCCCAAGCTGCGTCGACGCCTTAGCGGCAAAAGGAGGGCGTGACATGCTTAAAGCCCAGGATCTGCACATCACCTTCAACCCCGGTACGCCCATTGAAACCCGTGCGTTGCGCGGCCTGTCACTGACCATTCCCGAAGGACAGTTCGTGACGGTCATTGGCTCCAATGGTGCCGGCAAGTCAACCTTCCTCAATTCCGTTTCCGGGGAATTGATGGTCGATCGCGGCACAATCCATATCAACAACGAGGACGTCACACGCAAGAGCGTCTGGCAGCGTGCTGTCAACGTGGCACGGGTGTTCCAGGATCCCATGGCCGGCACCTGCGAGGATCTGACAATCGAAGAGAACATGTCCCTGGCCTATTGCCGGGGGCAGTCCAGAGGGCTTCGTCCCGCCTTGCGCCCCGATTTGCGCGAGTTGTTTCGTGAGCGCCTGTCCATTTTGGGGCTCGGTCTGGAAACCCGGCTGACCGACAGAATCGGACTGCTCTCCGGCGGACAAAGACAGGCAGTCAGTCTGCTCATGGCCGCGTTACAGCCAAGTAAAATTCTGCTGCTGGATGAACATACGGCAGCGCTGGATCCCCGCACTGCAGATTTTGTTCTGCAGCTGACACAAAAAATCGTGAGTGAGCAGAAGCTGACAACGATGATGGTCACGCACAGTATGAAGCAGGCACTGGATATCGGTGAGCGAACCATCATGCTGCATCAGGGACAGGTCGTTCTGGATGTATCAGGTGAACAGCGCAAAAACATGACCGTGTCTGATTTGCTTCATATGTTCGAAAAAGTGCGCGGAGAACAGATCACTGACGATGCGCTGTTGTTAGACTGACACTTTTCTGCACCGATTTTAGCGGTTTGCAGACGATTTTCTCAGTAAAACCCCCGCCATCAGCCAGTGCGTGTTATTTTTGAGCATTGCAGCCGGGCATTGAAGCCGAATCCCGGCGGAGCAGGGACTGTCACTTAGACAGTCTGGGGAAGGTTCCGCCGTTACCCTCTGCAATGCCGGAAGTATGTCCGGTGCCAATTCTCGTACCACTGTGCCCAGGGTACGAGCTCGAATCCTCTTCCCCCGTCAATTTGCCATTCGTCGCTTGCGGATTTTGCAGTTTTTCTTTGCTTGCGGTAATGGCGGCTTATTGAGTTTCCGCCGGTTGCGGCGGGCGCGATGGGCGATGTCTGAATAGCCCTCCATTCCCTAGGGTTAACACTAAAATTTATTTGCTTAGGCAATTATTTTCTGGTTATAATCTTCTTTCTAAAATCATTCAACCCGCGGTACGTCCGTATCTGTCCTCGCTCTCAAGGTTACCCAGTCAATGACAAACAGACTTTTTTCACATAAGCGCTATGCTGCATCCATTTTGCTGTCGAGCCTGGTTGCCCTTGGTGCTTGCGGCAAACAAGACGAGCAGGCTGGCGCTCAGAAAGGTCCGCCTCCCACACCGGTAAGTACCATCAAGGTTGTTGAAACGCCTACTACCATTTTCACCAGCCTGCCTGGCCGCGTCAGTGCGGTTCGTGATGCCCAGGTTCGTGCGCGGGTCAATGGGATTGTTCAGAAAATCGAATTCGAGCAGGGCAGAGAAGTGAAAAAGGGTCAGATCCTTTTCCGCATTGATCCTGCCACCTATAAAGCCCAGGCCGCGCAGGCGGAAGCCGCACTTAATCAGGCCAAGGCAACGGCAGGCAGCGCACGCCAGCTGGCAAATCGGTATTCCACTCTGGTCAAATCCAACGCGGTCAGCCGCCAGGAATATGACGATGCCCGCGCCCAGGCGAATCAGGCTGATGCGACCATTGCATCTGCAAAAGCGGCACTCGATGCGGCAAAGATCAATCTGTCCTACACCGATGTTGAATCGCCAATTGATGGAATCATCGGTCGCGCGCTTGTGACAGAAGGTGCCCTGGTAAGCGGTACCGAGGCAACCGTGCTGGCCAATGTGCAGCAGCTGGATCCGGTTTATGTGGACTTCACACAGTCAACCTCGGAACTGTATCGCCTGCGCAAGGCATTGGCCGACGGTCAACTGACCAAAGTCGATGAAAACACGGCACAGGTCCAGCTGGAACTTGAAGACGGCAGCGAATATCCCGAGAATGGCAAATTGCTCTTCACCGGCGTCAGCGTAGAACCGTCAACGGGTCAGGTTACGTTGCGTGCCACGTTCCCCAATACAGACAAACTGCTCCTGCCGGGCATGTATGTAAACGTGAAACTTGAGCAGGGCAAAGATGAGAAAGCCTTGCTGATCCCGCGTCAGGCAATTCAGCGTTCAACTGACGGTCTGAGCACCGTGATGGTTGTGCGCGATGGCAAAGTGGCTGCCCAGCCAGTGACCAGTGGCGGAGATGTCAAATCAGACACAATCATCACTAAAGGACTGAAAGCGGGCGACGAGGTCATTGTTGAGGGCTTCCAGAAAATCCGTCCGGGTGCTCCCGTGAAACCCCAGCCATGGAAAAAAGATAAATCTTCCAATGGCAATGGTCAGCAGACCGGGCAGGCAGCGGAGCAAAAACCAGACTCTGAACAGTCTGCAGAAAAGACAGACAACGCCTCTTCACAGGAAAGCAAGCCTGAACAGCAGGGCGACAAGCCGGCACAGTGAGTATAAAACATGTCAAATTTTTTCATTAACCGGCCGATTTTCGCCTGGGTTATTGCGATTATCATATTCTTCGCTGGGGTCGTCTCGATTCCGAATATGGCAATCTCGCAGTATCCTGAAGTGGCACCTCCGACCATTACCGTGCGTGCAACCTATCCTGGTGCAGGTGCGGAAGAAGTTGCCCGTTCGGTTACCAGCTTGATCGAGAATGAGCTCAATGGTGCCGAAGGCATGCTTTACTACGCCTCCACCAGTGACGCCTACGGCTCGGCCAAGATCGACGTGACTTTTGAGCCAGGTGTTGATCCTGATCTGGCCCAGGTGGATGTACAGAACCGTATTGCGAGTGTGAACTCCAAACTTCCGCAGGCGGTTACACAGCAGGGTATTACGTACTCCAAGAGTACAGCTGGCTTCCTGATGGTCGTCGCGCTTACCTCGACAGACGGATCACTGGATGATGCGGGTCTGGGAGATTACATTACACGGAACATTCAGAACTCCATTTCGCGTATCAAGGGTGTCGGTGAATTCCAGCTCTTTGCATCACCACGCGCCATGCGGATCTGGGTCAATTCCGACAAAATGACCTCTTACGGTCTGACCACCAGCGATATTAAATCTGCATTGCAAACGCAAAATGCACAGATCACCGGTGGTACGCTGGGCTCACCACCAACACCGGATGATCAGGCGACCAGCGCCACGGTTATTGTCAATGGTCAGCTCAGTACCGTCAAGGAATTTGGCGATATCGTACTGCGCGCCACCACGGGGGGTTCCACTGTCCGGCTGCGTGACGTTGCCCGGATCGAGGTCGGTGCCGATTCTTACCAGTTTGGTTCCCGCCTGAACGGTCAGACGTCCGCAGCGTTTGCGGTCTCACTGGCGCCAAATGCCAATGCGCTGGAAACGGCTAATCTGGTCAAGGCTGAGATGGAGAGTCTGTCCCGGTACTTCCCGGCCAACATTGAGTACACCATTCCGTACAACACGGCACCGTATGTCAGCGCCTCCATCAATCAGGTTGTACATACACTCGTGGAAGCCATGCTGCTGGTGTTTGTCGTGATGTTCCTGTTCCTGCAGAATATCCGCTATACGCTTATTCCAGCCATTGTTGTTCCGGTTGCGCTGATGGGGACGATGGCAACGCTGCTCTATATGGGGTACTCGATCAATACGCTGACCATGTTCGCCATGGTGCTGGCCATTGGTATTCTGGTGGATGATGCCATTGTTGTGGTAGAGAACGTGGAGCGGATCATGGCCGAAGAGGGGCTGCAGCCCAAGGAAGCCACGCTCAAGGCCATGCCGCAGATTTTCGGCGCGATTGTGGGTATCACGCTCGTGCTGATGGTGGTGTTTGCGCCGCTGTTTTTCATGAGCGGGTCTGCGGGGGTCATTTATCGTCAGTTCGCAGCAGCCATGATAATTTCCATTGGCTTCTCGGCGTTCCTGGCGCTGACCTTTACACCAGCCATGTGTGCAACGCTGCTCAAGCCGGTGCCCAAAGGTCATCATGAAAAGAAAGGTTTCTTCGGCTGGTTCAACCGCACGTTCGCCAAAATCACGAACAACTACACCGGCCTGGTAGGAGGACTGATCAAGCGCGGCGGACGAATGATGTTCATCTATCTGGCGCTGGTCATTCTTCTGGGATTCCTCTATTTGCGTCTGCCCAGTTCCTTCCTGCCGACAGAGGATCAGGGCTATGCCGTGACCAATATCGAGTTGCCGGCTGGCGTCTCGGCAAAACGGACTCAGGAAGTCATCAAGCAGGTTGAAGACTACTACATGAAGCAGCCTGAGCTGGAAAATATCATCACTGTTCAGGGTTTCAGCTTCAACGGTTCCGGTCTGAATGCGGCCATTGCCTTTACGCCATTCAAGAAATTTGAAGACAGAAAGGGCGCTGAACATAGCGCCATGTCGGTGGCAGGCCGTGCAACAGGACAACTGCTGTTTGGTATTCCCGATGCGATGGTGCTGTCCATTGTGCCTCCGTCTATCCCGTCTCTTGGTACGGCCACAGGCTTTGATCTGAGACTGCAGGATCGCGGTGGTATGGGTCAGGATCAGTTGCGCGCCGCAGCCAATCAGCTTATTCAACTGGCCGGACAGAGCAAGATTCTGTCGCAGGTGCGGATCTCAGGCCTCGGTCCAGGCCCTCAGTTGAAAGTCACTGTTGACCGCGTAAAAGCCTACGCACTAGGCGTCAATATGTCTGAGGTTGGCAGCGTGCTGTCCGGAACGGTGGGTAACAGTTATCTGGGTCAGTTTCCGAATCAGGGCTGGATGCAGAACGTCTGGATTCAGGCAGAAGCAGAGCAGCGCATGGCCCCGGACGATATCCTGAAATTGCGGGTTCACAACAGCAATGGTGATCTGGTTCCTCTGTCTTCATTTGTCAATTTAAGCTGGATACAAGGTCAGACACAAGTACAGCGCTACAACAGTTATGACTCCATCACGATCCAGGGCGAAGCCAATCCTGGTTACGCCAACGGCGAGGCGATGGATGAAATTGTGAAGCTGATCGGCCAGCTGCCTTCCGGTATCGGGTATGAGTGGAGTGGTCTGTCCTATCAGGAAGTTCAGGCAGGTAATCAGGCGCCTATTATGCTGGGGCTGGCATTTGCCGTGGTATTCCTGGTGCTTGCCGCACTGTATGAAAGCTGGTGGATTCCGCTGTCAGCTGTTCTGATTGTGCCACTGGGTATGCTCGGTACCGTCGGTCTGGTAACACTGGTCGGCATGTCAAATGACATCTACTTCCAGGTGGGTATGATCACGGTGATTGGTCTGTCGGCGAAGAACGCGATTCTGATTGTGGAATTTGCCAAGGATGCCTACGCGTCCGGTAAGGGCCTGGTGGAATCGACTCTTGAAGCGGCACGCCTGAGGTTCCGTCCGATTCTGATGACTTCGTTTGCGTTCATCATGGGCGTTATTCCTCTGATGCTCGCCAGCGCCGAAGGTGCAGCGAGTCAGCAGGCCGTAGGTTACGGCGTGTTTGGTGGTATGCTTGCAGCGACTCCATTCGCTGTGCTGTTCGTGCCAACGTTCTTTGTTGTCGTGATGACTTTCTTCAAAGTCAAGCCGCGGCTGCTGGGTCGTCAGGCAGACGAACATGAAAAAGCCACGGAAGCCGAAAAAGAATCTCAACACATCTATACAGATGTGGCTGAGGCAGATGATATGACCGACAGGGACGCAGAAAATCGTCGCGACGGATCACCTTCAAAAGGAAACGAATAATCATGCAAGGGTCACAACGTTCATTGCCCCGCTTATCCGCTGTTTTTATGGCCGTGCTGCTGGCCGGGTGTTCACTGGCACCCGATTATCAGCGCCCTGATGCGCCGATACCTGGCAGCTACCCAGGTCAGAACGGCGTTGCGCAGGCAAGTGCGGCAGATCTGGGATGGGAGCAGTTTTTCCACGAACCTCGTCTGAAAGCGCTGATTTCACTGGCGCTGGAAAACAACCGCGATATGCGAATTGCCGTTAAACGTGTCGATGAAGCACGTGCGCAATATGGCATTACGCGCAGTGATCAGTTCCCGCAAATTGGTGCAACGGCGCAGGAACAGGCTCAGCGTATGCCACCGAATATGCGCATGGCCGGACCTGATAGCCCAGCGGTGACACGAAGCTTTACTTCCGGTATCGGTATTACCGATTTTGAGCTGGACTTCTTCGGCAAGCAACGCAATCTGTCAGAAGCAGCGTTTCAGTCCTATCTGGCTACAGTGGAAGGGCGTAAAACTGCTCAGATCAACCTGATTGGTCAGCTTGCCACGGCTTACTATAATCTGCGGGCCGCTCAACAACAGAATGAGCTGGTAGCAAAAACACTGAAATCGCGTCAGGCCACATATGATCTGGTTCAGACACGTTTTCGTGGCGGTGTCGCGTCTGCGCTTGATGTCAACCAGGCAAAAACGTCTCTGGATGCTGCCCGTGCGACATCTGCCGAACTGGATCGCAGCGAACAGCAGGCGCGCAATGCGATGCAGCTGATTATCGGTGCGCCACTGCCCGCCAACCTGCCGCCACCCAGCCCGTTTGCCGGCGATGTGCTGATGGCCAAAATTCCAGCCGGATTGCCATCTGATTTGCTGACTCGTCGTCCCGATATTATTGCCGCCGAGCATGATCTGCTGGCGGCCAATGCCAATATCGGTGCGGCCCGGGCAGCCTTTTTCCCAAGCATTTCCCTTACTGGTCTGATTGGTACGGCCAGCCCGACTCTGGGTTCGCTCTTCGCTGGCGGTCAGGGTTCCTGGACATTCAGCCCGGCAATCTCGCTGCCGATCTTCACTGCAGGTCGTCTGCGTAACAATCTTGAGCTGACCGAAGTGCGCAAGGATATCGCGGTTGCGCAGTATGAGAAAACCATTCAGACTGCGTTCCGGGAAGTGGCTGACGCGCTGGCAGGTGAGGCAACCTACGGTACGCAATTGCAGGCACTTCGTGAACAACAGAAATCAGCCTATGAGTCGCTCAATCTGGCTGACTTGCGCTACAAAAATGGTATAGACAGCTTCCTGCAGGTGCAGACTGCCCAGATCAACCTTTTTACCGTACAGCAGAGCTTTGTTCAGGCCGGACTCGGTTCGCTTCTGAACAGGGTTGAACTGTACAAAGCGCTGGGCGGTGGCTGGACCCGTGATACCGTCATGCGCGCGAACCCGGAAGCGCCTGCATCCACGCCAGTGTCAAATTCCGCCACCCAGGTTGCTCCTTCCAATCCGCAATAACGCAGGACGTATCATGATTGATCTTGGTGTGAATATTGATCATGTGGCTACGCTGCGGCAGCAGCGTGGCAGTGAGTATCCCGATCCAATCCGCGCAGCATTGCTGGCCGAGCAGGCAGGGGCCGATGCCATTACGCTGCACCTGCGCGAAGACCGACGCCACATTCAGGACAAAGATGTCTTTGCTCTGAGACCGTTGCTTCAGACTCGCATGAATCTTGAGTGTGCGGTGACCGAAGAAATGCTGGATATCGCCTGTCAGGTACGCCCACATGACGTCTGTCTGGTGCCAGAGAAGCGTCAGGAACTCACGACCGAAGGCGGTTTGGATGTCAAAACCCATTTTGTTGCGGTAAGTCAGGCGGTCCGAAAACTGCATGATGCGAACGCTCGTGTTTCATTGTTCATCGATCCTGATGAGGAGCAGATCCGCGCGTCGGTTGAAGCCGGTGCGGGTGTCATTGAACTACACACGGGTTCTTATGCAGAGGCGCAGGGCGATGCCCGACTTGCCGAACTAGAGCGGATTCGACGGGCGATCGCCGAGGGATTGCGTCAGGGACTTAAGGTAAACGCCGGTCACGGTCTGCACTATGAGAATGTGCAGGATATCGTTGCACTGGGTGGCATTTCCGAGCTCAATATCGGACACGCGATTGTGGCCCAGGCGATTTTCGACGGGTGGGAAAAAGCGGTTCGTGATATGAAGGCACTGTTGCGTACCTGAGGATAGCGCTGCTGCGCAATTGAGGATAATGGCGCGACGCAATTGCGAGTGTCATTTTCCTCAACACTCAGAACCGTGACCTGAAATCTTCCCTTGTCATCAGGGTCTTCGACCCATTCTGGTGCGCGCTGGGCTATCATATTCCTGATCGTTAATCAGGTAATATATTCATGACTCAACCCATCGATTTTCTACTTTCCCGCACTTCCATGAAGCTGGTCACTTCGCCAGCCCCAAACGACGAAGATCTGGCAAAGATCCTTCAGTCAGCCATGTCTGCACCCGATCACGGCGGACTGCAACCCTGGCGCTTCAAAATTATTCGCGGCGAGTCAATCCAGAAATTCGCTGATTTTTCCATTGGCCTGCGTCAGATAAGTGACACGCCCTTCAATCCCAAGAAAGAAGAGGCCACAAGGGCCTGGTTGAGCGAAGTGCCCATGATCATTGCGGTGGCCTGCCATATCGACTACGGTAATACAGCCATCAGCGAAAGCGAGCGTATGCTGGCAACGGGCGCCGCCGTCACCAATATTCTGAACGCCGCGCACATGCTGGGCTATGGTGCCTTCTGGAGCACCGGTATTGCGACCTATATCGATGAATTTCAGTCCGGACTGGGCTTTGACGCCCTTGATTACCGATTCCTGGGGTTCATTGCACTGGGCACGCCCAAAATGCCCGTTCCTCCCAAAAAACGTCCTGACTATAAATTGTTTGTAGAGGAATGGACAGAGCCACAGGACGTCTGAGCTAGCGGGTCTTCAAACGCCCCCTTTATCAGCTGAATCTTCTTTACGAGCAGTGTCGGTACGCTCAGCTTTCTCTCCAGCGGTTTCTTCATCACTAACTTCCTCAGCAGGACGATCTGTTGCAGAATCTTCAGTCTGCTCTCCGGGATCGTCGCCGGGCGATTCCAGTTCTGCCTCAATGTCCTTGACGTCACTGGCGGCGATTGCTTCGGTTTCTTCCTCTGAGTCTGCAGCGACAGATACATTCTGAGCCGATTGTCCATCCACTGCGGGTCGCGCACGTTCCTCGCGAAGCACGTAGGAACGCACCAGCAAAACACTGCTGATCGGCGAGGATATGAAGATAAATACACCAATCAGCACTTCGTGCAGAAACGTGCGATCATTCAGGCTGAACGTCAGCAGTAACGACGCGAGCAGCAGACACCAGAGCGATAGCGAATAGATAATTGCCTGAAAGTGGGTGCGCAAAAGAAAACTGCGAACTCGCACAATACCAATGCTGGCCGCAAGTACAAGCAGGCCACTGGCCACCATCAGGATGGAAGCGGGTATGACAATGAGAGGGGACAACTCGCTCATCATGGTTCGATAACCTCGCCGCGCAGCAGAAAGCGTGCCATCGCAGCCGTGCTCAGAAACCCGAAAAGACTGATCAGCATGGCGATATCGAAATACCAGGAAGTACGATAAAGCATGCCCAAAGTCAGTGCGATCATCATGCCGATCAGGTACAGGGCGTCAATACCAAGTACCCGGTCCTGAGGTGTCGGACCCGTAAAAAGCGGATGACTAATGATCACACCAGCCAGGGCAAAGCAGAAAAGTGTGAAATAGCAGGACCAGATCAGAAGCGTTTCCATTATTCGAATATCTCCCTCAACGGCGTTTCATAACGATCAATAACGTATGCGGCCCAGTCTGGCTCTGCATGCATATCCAGTATGTGCAGCTCTACAAAGTCGCCCGATTCCGGGAAGCCTGCCCATAAGGTACCGGGGGCATAGTTGATGATGGAAGCCAGCACGGCCAGGCCATGTGGATCGCGCAGAGTCAGCGGTACCGTAATAAATCCGGCTTCAGTCGGTGTTCTGGACTGACGCATGATGATACGCAATGTCATGACATTGGAGTCGAACGTATCCTTCAGCACTCGGGCAACAAGTTTCAGGATGACGCCAATTTTGCGAGGTTTCGCCAGAAAAGGGCGCAGGCGTCGCGACATCAGCACAATAATCAGCGCGGCAATCAATCCGAAGACAACGGTTCCCAGACCTAGCGGCACGTCCGCAAGTAATATCCAGATGACTGCCAGAAAAAGCGTCATGGGCAGCCAGGAAAACATTGATTTCATCATTTGCCTCCATGAGAGGACATGGCAGCAGCCTCATGGTTGAGCACCGCCTTCATATAGGCACCTGGGTCGTCCAGCTGCCTGGCCGTGATTGAAAGCTGATCCATGACGGGTCCGGCAAAGACTGTCAGGGAGATGGTGAGCAGCAGCAACAGGGTGATCGGAAATGCTTCGCGCCGGCTAAGTACCGGTGGCTTGAGCTGCTCACTGGTCCAGAACATGCGAATACCAGCACGACCCAGCGCGATGACAGTTGCCATACCTGAGATCAACATGGCAATAATAAACAACCAGACGCTTGCCGTGGCGTTGGCATCATTTTCCGAAAGATCCAGCGCCTTGGAGAGCAGGGCAAATTTGGCGACGAAACCCGAAAAGGGAGGCATGCCTGCAATAACAAGTGCACAGATAAAAAAGGCCAGTCCCAGAAAAGCCAGGGCAAAAGGGATGGGCTTGCCGACAACCGTCCCGGAGTAATCGGATGTATCCTGATCCTCTGCGCTGAAGGCTTCAAGACTGACTGCCAGCACGTTACCGCCAAAAGATTCTGTACGTTTGACCAGCTCAATGAGATAGAAGAAGGCGCTGGTCACCAGTACGGAACTGAGCATGTAAAACAGTGAAGGCCCCGTCAGTATCACGCTTGGCATGCCAAGCGCGGTCAGGAGTGTGCCGGAGGACATAATGATGCAGTAACCCACCAGTCGTCCGCTGTTCTTTTCCGACAAAATGCCGAGCGTGCCAAACAGCAGCGTTGCCAGCCCAATCACGTACATCCAGTCGCCACTGAACGCGGCAGGCGCACCCGTTGGCAAAAGCAGTGATCCAATACGCAGGAGGGCATATATACCCACCTTGCTCATGATCGCAAAGAGCGCGGCGACGGGTGCCACTGCCGCAGAATAGGCGCTTGTCAGCCAGAAGTTCAATGGCCAGGCACCCGCCTTGATCAAAAACGCCACGCCAAGTACAGCACATGCCGCTTCGAACAGGCGACGATCGTCTCCGGAGAGTGTCGCTGCGCGCAGACCAAGATCGGCCATATTCAGCGTCCCCGTTATTCCGTAAAGTACCGAAATGGCAATGAGCAGAAGAAACGAGGCGATCAGGTTGACCGTCACGTAATGCAGGCCTGCCGCGACCCTGGCAATACCCGAGCCATGCAGCGCCAGGCCATAGGACGCGGCCAGAAAGATTTCAAAGAAGACAAACAGGTTAAAGAGATCGCCCGTCAGAAAAGCGCCATTCAGTCCCATGAGAATAAACTGAAACAACGGGTGAAAAAATACACCGGCGCGATCCCATAGCGCTGTTGAATACAAAAGTGAACACAGCCCCAGCACCGACGTCAGCATCAGCATGATGGCACTGAGCTGATCGGCAACCAGCACGATCCCGAAGGGCGCGCGCCAGTTTCCAAGCAGGTAAACCATGATGTGGCTTTCGTAGTCGTTCGGAATTCTTGCTGTCGTAATACCGAACAGCGTAACTGCCACGCAGAATTGCAGGACAACGGAACCCACACCGATAAGTACTCCCAGGGTGCGGTAATTGTCCCTAAGGGCGAGCATGAACGCTCCGACCACCATCGGAATGACGATAGGCAGGATCGGAAGATGATACATCAGGCTGCCCATTACGACTCCGCTCCATCAACATGGTCGGTATTGGACAGACCGCGAAGCGCCAGAATCACCACCAGAAACAGGGCCGTCGTGGCAAAGCCGATCACAATTGCAGTCAGCACGAGTGCTTGCGGGACCGGATCGGCATAATTTGCCAGATTGGCAGCCACTCCGTCCTTCAGGATGGGTGGTGCGCCCGTTGTCAGTTTGCCCGTCGCGAAAATAAACAGATTAACGGCGTACGAAATCAGCGTGAGGCCGATAATGACCTGATAGGTTCGCGGACGCAGCAGCAGCCAGATACCCGATCCCACCATGATTCCGATGGCGATAGAAAGAATCAGTTCCATGACGTTGCTCCCCGGGTTGTTGGTGGCAGTTCTGTCTTCATTGCGTCAGCGGCATTGCCAGACGCGGTGGATGTCGTGCCGGCTCGGTCCTGATCATCAGGGGATTTATCATCCGACGCAGCATCTGCAGAAGGATCCGCTGAGGTTTTTTTGTAGAAACGCAGAGACTGGTGACTCAGCGCGACCAGCATAAATAGGGTAGAGCCCACAACAACGGCAAATACGCCCAGGTCAAAAAGCAGGACACTGGATAGATGCAGATGGCCTAAGGGCCCCAGATTCAGATCTGTCGCCAATGCCGACAGGAAGGGCAGACCGGGCAGCCATGCCGCGATGCCTGCGGCGCCAGCCATCAGGAGTCCGGCAGCAATCCAGTACTGTGGGAAGATGCGTGAACGATCTTCGACCCAGCGGATGCCACCCATCATATACTGCAAGATCACGGCGGCAGCGAAGATTAGTCCGGCGACGAATCCCCCGCCGGGCAGATTGTGACCGCGCAGCAGGAAAAATAGGGCAATGAGTGTCGAGATCGGCATGACGAAACGCGCGATGACAGTCGGAACCAGCATAGTGCCTCGAGGAAGCTGGGCATCTTCATCCACGTTTGCCGTATCGCCGCTTTGTCGGAACCGGCGATCTTCAAGCGCTTTCAGGCTCTCCCGTGGAGGCCTGAAGCGTCGCAGCAGGGCGTAAACCGTGAGCGCCACAATACTGAGAACCGTAATTTCTCCGTAAGTATCAAAGCCACGAAAATCCACCAGCAACACGTTGACAACATTGGTGCCGCCACCTTCTGGCAGGGATTTTTCAAGGTAAAACGATGACACGCCATCGGGTCGCGGGCGCGATAACTGCAGATAGGTCAACAGGCACATGCCAGCACCGCCAAGCGCGGCGATTACCATATCGCGAACCCGGCGAATTCTGGCCCTGCCTGTATTGGTTGCGGGTTCTGTTGAAATGCGTCGTGGCAGCCAACGCAATCCCAAGAGCAGCAATACCGTAGTAACGATTTCCACTACCAGCTGAGTGAGCGCCAGATCGGGCGCGGACAGCCAGAGAAAGGTCAGGCAACAGCACAGACCCGCTCCGCCCAGCAGAACCAGAGAGCGGAAACGATTGTATTTGGCCTGATAGGCAGCCCCCACGGCGCAGCAGGTACCAATAATCCAGAGCAGGGTAAAGGGCAGATCGATATTGCGAATCACCAGTGCGGGCCATGCCTCAAACAGCAGCAGGGGCATAACGGTAACAATGACTGTAATGACGACAATCCACAGAATTTGCGGCTGCAGACGTCGCGTGGAAAACAGATTCATGCCCTGATAGGCCAGCGTGTCCAGCAGATTCATCAGAAAATCAAAGAAGACACGTCCGTCGAAACGGTAAAGCAAGGGCGTCTGTCCCGGCGCCCGTTTCTGCAGAGGGCGCAGAACAAGCATCAGCAGAATGCCGCCACCCATGGCAATCAGACTCATGATGAGTGGGAGGTTGAAGCCATGCCAGAGGGCAAGGCTGTATTCAGGCAGCGTGATGCCCAGAATGGAATGGGCCGCGGCAGACAGCACCGGTCCGATAAATGTATTTGGCATGATGCCAATCAGCAGACAAAGCAGTACCAGGATAGCACTTGGCACGAGCATCCAGCGCGGTGGCTCATGTGGTTCACTGGGCAGATCGGTGGCTTTCGGTCCGAAAAAGACCTGAACAATCAGGCGCAGAGAATAGGCCACACTGAATGCGCTGGCCAGAACAGCAAACACAGGCAGCCAGGTAGCAACTTCCAGATAATCCGGAATGTTCAGCACCTCTGCGAAAAACATCTCTTTGGAGATAAAACCGTTAAGCAACGGAACACCCGCCATGGCGGCCGCTGCCACCATCGCCAGCGTTGCAGTGATGGGCATGGCCTTGCGCAGCCCTGACAGCAATTCCAGATCGCGTGTTCCGGTTTCGTGATCGACAATACCTGTGGCCATGAAAAGGGAGGCCTTGAAGGTGGCGTGATTGACCATGTGAAACAGTGCCGCAATCAAGGCCAGCTGGCTGTTAAGGCCCAGCAGCAGCGTGATAAGACCCAGATGACTGATGGTCGAATAGGCCAGTACAGCCTTCATGTCCCGCTGGAATGTAGCGGCAAATGCCCCCAGGAACAGCGAACACAGGCCGGCCATGCCTATTAGCCAGAACCACTCTGGCGTGCCCGATAACACCGGCCAGAAGCGCGCCAGAATGAACACACCCGCTTTGACCATGGTAGCTGAATGCAGATATGCCGACACCGGTGTTGGCGCCGCCATGGCATTAGGCAGCCAGAAATGAAACGGAAATTGTGCGCTTTTGGTGAGTGCGCCCAGGGCGAACAGCACAATGATTGTCATATACCAGGGATGCTCACGCAGCGTATCGCCTGAAGCCAGCACGACTGACAGATCATAGCTGCCTACGACGTGCCCGATCATCAGCATGGCAGCAAGCAGGCAGAATCCACCGGCAGCGGTAATCGTCAGAGCCATTCTCGCGCCGCGCTTGGCATCCTGGCGGTGGTTCCAGTAGGCAATGAGCATGAAGGACGACAGACTGGTCATCTCCCAGAAGATCACCAGCTGGATAATATTGCCCGAAAGCACAACGCCAAGCATTGAGCCCATGAAGGCGAGAAAAAAGGCATAGAACCGGGTGACCGGATCCCGGGGCGACATGTAGTAACGTGAGTACAGCACCACCAGCGCGCCCATGACGGTTACCAGCATGGCAAACATCCACGAGTAACCATCCATTCGCAGAACCAGATTCAGCTTGTAGGAGGGAACCCAATGGAGGGTTTCGGTAACCAATTTGCCGTGCAGTACATCCGGCAGAAAAGACAACGTAATCAAGGCGCCGACAGCAGCGATCAGTCCCGCAAGCCAGCACTCCGGCGCGCGTGCGCTATCGGGCAGAAATCCGACAAGGATACTGCCCAGAAAAGGGAGAATTAGCAGCAGGATTAATGACATTAAATGCTATTTGATAAGAATTACGATGAATTATTACTATAATACTTTATCTAGCCGTCCTGCCGAATAAATTTATTCTGTGTTCCTGAATTTTTGCTGACAAACCGTGCCACGTATAGACACGGCGATGGAAAATATTTACTGCTGCAAATCAGCCACAGTCCCTTTATAAAGAACGGTTCCGGATGGTCTGTCATTGCGTGAACCACCTTCCGGCTCCAGACTGATCAACAACTGATCGCCTGCCTCAATGGCACCGACCTTATCGGCAGGTAAGCGGAATGCCTTGCTTTCGCGTATTAAACCCAGCGCCTGGTCATGGCCTGAGGACCGTTTCCACGCCTGAAGCACCAGGCCATCAGATACAGTCTGGCTGACGACCGGCGTAAAAAGTGCAGCCCCGGCGTTATTGATTCGAACCACCCAGCCGGTTTGGGACTGACTCATGGAAGAATCGAGCACGGCAATTTTGCGCGGCAGGTCAGAGGGTGGGGTGCCCCAATACCACAAGGCTAGGGCCACGATGGCAAGCACCAGCGCCAGTGCGCGCCAGAAAGAAATCATGTACCAAAGTTTGCGCAGGCCACTTTTGAGTCCTGAAACAGACTGGGACTCGTTGCCGTCATCTTCCAGGAGTTCGGGCTCTGCCGGCGCACCCTGGCGTGCCGGTTTGATAAATGCCGCTTTTTTGATTCTGTCCCACAATCGGCTGCTGGCAACCTGAACCGGCAACTGACTCAGGAAATGCGTAAATTGCGCCTCCCACAGCAATGCAATTCTGGCAACGCCATTGTCGTCATTCATCAGCTTATAAACAAGCTTTTCCTCGTTCTCAGACAGACCACCCAGCACATACTCACCCATTTTTTCTGTGGCGGTGTGTGGCGGTGAAAACTCCGGCAAATGTTTGGCCAGATGCTGCAGTCCAAGAAAAAGGTTTTCTTTAAAGCGTCCCAGGGGCATGCCTACCTTGGTGGCCGTTTGAGCCTGTGACATGCCGCTGAAATACATATTGATCATGGCTTTTTGCGGCTCTTCGGGCAACTCTTCCAGATGCAGATAAAAGGCCGGCGTTGCGGGCAGGTCTTCACGCACGTCCGCGTGCAGATTGCTGCTGACTTCATTCAGCACAGACTCGTTTTGATCTTTGCTTGCTGCCTGAATAGCATCGTAGTGCTCCTTGAATATCTGGCTGATACGATATCGAAGTATCGAATAGATCCACCCATGTGCCGGCCCCATCTCGTCTTCGTAAGCCTGCGCATTGTTCCAGATCAGCACAAATGCTGACACCACAGCCTGCTCGGCAAGGTTGTAATTGCCCAGAACCCGCAATGAAAGGGCAATCATGTGCGGGGCTTCGTGCCTGTACAAAGCCTGCAGCGCGCTTTTCTGTCCTTTCGCACACGCTTTCAATATTCTTTCGTAGTTAAAAGGGGTATTTCTGGCAAACATTTACTTTTTCCAGGCGATTTTGGGTGAAAATAGACTCAAGTTTACCTGTAAACCAGCGTATTGCCTACGTTTGCCATACGCTTCGTGGTCCGGCAAAGGATTTGGCGCCACAATCAAAGGAATGCAATGCAGCACGATCAGGCTTACACAGACAAATTTGGTCTGGACAACAAAGTGGTATTTATCAGCGGCTCAACAAGAGGACTGGGCCTGGAAATGGCTTCGGCCATGGCACGCAGCGGTGCACTGGTGTATATCAACGGGAGAACCGCCGACTCTACCGAACAAGCCTGTCAGCGGCTCGCCCGACTGGGGATAAGCGTCAAAGGTCTGTCCGGAGACATGTC
>JBEBTQ010000012.1:0-21340 GCA_040393685.1 Advenella kashmirensis
TCACGAACTTGCGATATGGAGATCGGTTGTCGATACAATACCAAAATCGTAGCGTGGCCGGTCAGTATGACAGTTGAATTGAGCTGAGCCTGCCACCGCGATACTCCTGTCAACACCAGCAGAGCAATATCATCATGCCAATCTCCAAAGATAATAGCCAGTTTCATGCGGCTTATCGTGATATCAAGCAGAAGATCCTCAGCGGATTCTTCAGCAGTGACGCACGTCTGCGCGAAATGGAAATTTCAAAGCTGATTGGCATGGGACGCACGCCGGTACGCGAAGCATTAAAACGTCTGGAAGATGAACGATTACTGACCCACGAACCGCGACGCGGGCTGGTCATTACGCGGATCAACAGACAGGGCGTCACCGAACTGTATGCCATGCGTGAAGTCCTGGAAGGGGCGGCCGCAGAATTTGCAGCCAGACATGCCACCGAAGCCGAAATCGATAATATGCAGTCGATTCTGGAGCAAAGCGAAGAGTCCGAGAGCGATCCGGTGCGCATGAATTTGATGTTTCATGAGGCCATCTATGGCGCGGCTCATAATCAGCATTTGATTCGTACGCTGCAATCGATTGCCGACACGACGTTCCTGCTGGGGCGCAGTACGCTGCAATCCAGCGAAAGGGCGCAGAAAGCCGTGGTGGAACACCGGCAGATTCTGGATGCTATTCGCAATCGAGATCCGGAAGCGGCCAGCAAGGCGGCCAAATATCACATACGTCAGGCGTTTCTGGAACGACTGAAGATGCTGCGGGATACAGAGTGAGTTGTTACGACCGTCGAATGGTCCGCCGCGATGATCCCATACAGCGAATAACAACGACAGGAGAAAAGGATTCATTATGAAAGACGATCAGACATTATTGAGTAAACGACGGTTTCTGCAGTCAGGTTGTGCTTTGCTCGCCATGCCTTTCATGCGTCCGGGAACAGTACTTGCAGCAGACACCTATCCATCCATGCCGGTTTCTGTCACCGTACCGTTTGCTCCCGGTGGTCAGGGAGATCTGTTTGCCAGATTGATTTCCGAACCACTGGGAAAGGTGCTTGGGCAGACTGTGGTCGTGGAAAATCGGTCCGGCGCTTCCGGCATGCTTGGAACGAAGCAGGTTATCCGCGAAAAAGCGGACGGACATCATTTGCTTCTCGGTCAGACTGGAGAAATCGCCATTATTCCGCTGGCCAACAAAAATGCCGGCTATCAGTCATTGGAGTCACTGGAACCCATCGTTCTGGTGGGCAATTCGCCGCTGGTACTGATCACTGGCAGCAAATCAGCCTTCAATTCGATCGATGATCTGGTGAAAAAGGCAAAGGCAGATCCCGAGTCGGTAACCTATGCCTCATCCGGAACAGCCACGCCCGGTCATCTGGCGGCGGTCGCGCTGGGATTGGGCACGGACACCAAAATGACCCATGTTCCGTACAAAGGGGCAGGCCAGGCGATGACAGATGTGATCGGCGGGCAGGTGGATTGTTTTTTCTCCAGCGTTTCTGCCGCTGCGGGACACATCAAATCAGGGAGTGTCAAAGCGCTGGCCACTACCGCAGACAAGCGGGTTGCCTCGCTCAAGGAAATTCCGACCGTTGCCGAAAGTACTGTGCCTGATTTCAATTACAGCTTGTGGGGTGGCTATTTCGCGCCCAAGGGCACGTCCGCAGAAATCATCACGCGGCTGAACACGGAAATCAACAAGATTCTCGCCCAGCCCGACATCCGCGCGCGCTTTGAATCTGAAGGTTCAGCCGTGCAGGCCAATACGCCAGCCGAGTTCACAGCGTTCGTCAAGGCGGAGATCGCCAAGTACGACAAGCTCATCAAGACGGCCGGCATTGTTCTGGAATAAGCATTTACATACTAAATTTAATACAGGAATGATATGAAAATCGTAATTCTTCCCGGTGACGGCATTGGTCCGGAAACTATGGCAGTGGCCGAGCAGGTCCTGAATGCCGTATCCACTCGCTTTAACCTGGGTCTGGAACTGGAGCATGACGTTGCCGGACATGACAGCCTGAAAAAGTATGGCAGTACCGTCACGTCGCAATTGCTGGAGAAGGTCAAGGCCGCGGACGGTCTGATGCTTGGCCCCATGGCCACCTATGATTTCAAGGATGAAGCCAAGGGCGAAATCAACCCTTCGAAATTTTTCCGCAAGGAACTGGATCTGTACGCCAATATCCGGCCTTCCCGTACCTACAACGGTGTTCCTGCACGCCTGGGGCAGTTTGACCTGGTCGTTGTGCGCGAAAATACCGAAGGGTTCTATGCTGATCGTAATATCGAGCAGGGCAGCAGCGAAATGCTCATCACTTCTGATGTTGTCATCTCGCTTCGCCGGATTACTCGCAAGTGCTGCGAGCGTATTGCACGGTCCGCTTTCGAAATGGCCATGACGCGGGATAAGCATGTCTCTATCGTGCACAAGGCAAACGTGCTGAAAATTGCAGATGGCATGTTTATCGACATCTGCCATGAGGTCGGAAAGGAGTTTCCGGAAGTGCGCATTGATGATTTCATTGTTGATGCGATGATGGCTCATGTGGTGCGTGATCCTGCCAAATTCGACGTTATCGTCACCACGAATATGTTCGGCGATATTCTGTCTGATCTGACCGCAGAACTTTCTGGCAGCCTTGGTCTTGGCGGCTCTCTGAATGCCGGGGAGAAATATGCGATGGGCCAGGCGGCACATGGCTCGGCGCCGGATATTGCGGGCCAGAATATCGCCAATCCGGTATCCCAGGTTCTGTCTGCAGCCATGCTGCTGAACTGGTATGGGCAGCGCAAGCAGGCATCTCAGTTCACGCAGGCGGCCGATGCTATTTTCGACGCCATTGCAGGTGTCATTGAAGCTGGTAAGGTAACCAAAGATCTGGGCGGAAAACTGGGTACCAAAGAGGTCGGTCAGGTGCTGCTTGAACTATTGAGCAGCAAGGAACAGGCCACTTCCTGAGGTGCAGGGTGAGATTCAACAACCGGGAAACTGTCTATGAGTTCTATGCCTGAAGGTGCATGCGACTGCCATGTTCATGTGATCGGTGCGCGCGGTTCGTATCCAATGCTGCCTAACCGGCCCTATACGCCTGCGCCAGCCAGTATGCAGGCCCTGCGCGAGCATATGGAAACCATCGGGGTGGATCGCGCAGTCATCGTACAACCGAGCATTTACGGCACGGACAATCGTTGTCTTCTGGATTGTTTACAGGCTATGCCATCTGTGTTCAGAGGGGTGGCTGTGCTTGGGCAGGAAACAGACGACGAGACGCTGGCCAGACTGACGGCCAGTGGCGTGACGGGTTTGCGAATCAATCTGGAAAGCACGGGAGCCGATGATCTGACTCAGGCGCTTGCGACAGTCAGATACTGGATGAACCGCCTGTCCGGTTCAGGCTGGCATATTCAGCTGTACGCAGGGTTCGATCTGCTCAATCGGGCACTCGAACAATTGGGGAAACCTGCGCTTCCCCTGGTCATCGATCACTTTGGTCTTGTGCCACCGGCGACCACACTGGATAGTCTGCGTTCCAGTCCGTTGATTCAGGGACTGGAAAACGGCGACTTGTATATCAAATTATCTGGCTCATATCGTGTCGGCTCGCCTGCAGAGGCCGATCAGATTGTCGTGATCGCGCAAGCCTTGCTGGCAGCCAACACGGAACGAATTGTCTGGGCAAGCGATTGGCCGCACACCAATCGTGAGCCGGGCAAATTGCCGATTGAAGTGAGCCGATATCGTGATGTGCCTGCACAGTCGCTGCTGACCGAGCGCGCCAACTGGCTATCGGATGCCGCGTTGCAAAGACAGGTTCTGGTCGATAACCCGGCAAGACTTTATGGCTTCTGACCGAACCCTCTTCCTCTAATAGATAGGGGGCGTTATTCTATAATACGGTCGACAGTCTGCATCGATCTTACCTAGAGCAGAGACACAGGCCGGGAAATGGGTCTGTGTTGTCATTTGTGATCAGTGACCTTGTATTAAATAGGCGCCCTTTTCAGGGAGAGGAAAAAAAAGTATGCCCTACGATCTGGCTAATCGTCTTGTGATCGGCGTTGCGTCCAGTGCCGTGTTTGATCTTACGGATTCGGATGCGGTTTTCAGGCGCGATGGCGAGGAGGCATACCGGAAATTTCAGGAAAGCAATCTGAATTCGCCTTTGCCCAAGGGCATTGCCTTCCCGTTCATCAAACGACTGTTGTCGCTCAACGATATGAGCCCGGATTCAGAAGATCCGCTGGTGGAAGTAATACTGTTGTCGCGCAACGATCCAGATACCGGCCTGCGCGTCATGAAAACCATCGAACACTATGGTCTGGGTATCACACGTGCCATTTTCATGCAGGGTAAATCCCCACACGAATATATCCCTTCGCTGAATATTTCGCTTTTTTTGTCCGGTAACAAACGCGATGTCGACGCCGCGATCAGGGCCGGATATCCTGCCGGACATGTACTGGATTCAAAGTTTGACGACGATGAACAGGACACAGGGCTGCGTATTGCATTTGACTTTGATGGCGTCCTGATAAACGACGAATCCGAGAGCGTCATGCAGAAATCCGGTCTTTCGGATTTTCATGCTCACGAGGTTGCAAATGTGATGAACACCCACAGCCCGGGTCCCCTGAAGGAGTTTCTGATTCGAGTGGCAAAAATTCAGTCGATTGAAGAAGACTTTAAAAAGAAAAATCCTAAATATGAGAACCGACTGCGCGTCTCTCTGGTGACTGCCAGAAACGCACCCTCCCACGAAAGAGCCCTGTATACCCTGAAGAACTGGGGGGTAATGACCAATGACGCTTTCTTTCTTGGTGGTATTCCCAAGAAACAGGTGCTGGGCGTCCTCAGGCCGCATATCTTCTTTGATGATCAGTCCGCACATCTTGAATCGGCAAGTGAACTTGTGCCGTCGGTACATATTCCATTTGGCATTACCAACCGGGCAGTGGAAGATACGCCCACGCTGGAGATCAGTCAGGAGCAAACGAGTGCCGCAGCAGATGAAAAAGAATTGGGTGCTGCCTAAGGGGCTTGCGCTACATCTGCAGCGATATTATATGATTACTGTTTGATTCGTTTTAGAAAGGCTTTTCATGTTAAGACTCCTGCTGCTGCGTCATGCCCATTCCGATTCTGTTCCTGGCATTGCCGATCTGCAGCGACCTCTGACCGAGAGGGGGTGCAGTGAAGCGGAGCGTGTTGCACAATATCTGGTCTCAGAGCAGCTTCGTCCGGACCTCGCTATCGTATCCAGTGCCACACGTACACAGGAAACCTGGGGATATATCGACCGGGCTTTTGATTCCCGGGTCGAAAAAATCACTGAAAAGCGTATTTACGAAGCATCCTATAAAGATATTGTTCATGTCATTCGACATATTGAAACGGGTTCGCGCACTGCACTGGTTGTCGGGCACAATCCCGGCCTTCTGCTTACTGCGAGACATTTTTATAAAGAAGGCAACAGCGCTGCACTCAGCCAATTGCAATTGGGATTTCCTCCTGCCTCGCTGATTGTCATGAGCTTTCCGTTCAACGATTGGCAGGAAGTGGCCGAGGGAACGGGTACGTTGGAGCGCTTCGAAACGCCAGCTACCATCGAACACAAATAAGTACCAGCAATAGTCGCCAGTCGCATTGGCGTCATGAGCCGTTTTATTTCACTTGTATTGTTGTAAGTACATCTTTATAATCAAGGCAGACTGATATTCAAAGGGAGCGGCCATGCCGGCGCAGACATTAGCTCAGAAATTGATCGCCCGTGCCTGTCATCGCAAGGAGGTGGCGGTGAATGAGATAGTGACCTGTACCGTTGATCTTGCCATGTTTCACGATTCCAGCGGTCCGCGTCGCCTTAAACCCATGCTGGAAAAAATCGGCGGTCAGATCTGGGATAAATCCAAAGTGGTACTCGTCATGGATCACTACGTGCCTGAAGAGGACGAAGATTCAAGGCGGATTCTCAGGATTGCCCGGGACTGGGCGTCGGAACAGCAGCTCCCAAATGTCTATGATTCCATTGGCATTTGTCATGTTGTGTTACCGCAAAAAGGGCATTTGCGCCCCGGCATGTTCTGTGTCGGTGGCGATTCTCACTCACCGACCGGTGGTGCATTCGGAACGTATATGTTCGGAATTGGCAGCACCGAAATGCTGGGTGTGATGATTACAGGTGAAATATGGGTCAGGACGCCACCAACCATTGAGATGCAGTGGTCAGGTCGTCTGCCTGATGGCGTGACTGCGAAGGACATGATGCTGCATCTGACCGGCAAATACGGGACAACAGGTGCCAATTACGGCGCTGTGGAATTCAGTGGATCCGCGGTATCTGCGCTTTCCATGCAGGAGCGTATGACACTATCAAATATGAGCGCAGAACTCGGTGCGCAAGTGGGGCTAATCGCGCCTGACCAGACAACACTGGACTATCTTGCCTCTGTAGGCGTAGACGCAGAGGTCGATCTGGCGCATTGGCGCACAGACGATGATGCCGACAGGGAAATCAGAACATTTGATGCATCCACCCTGTCGCCCATGGTAGCGGCACCGCATAGCCCGGAAAATGTTCACACTGCAGATGAATTGCAAGGTACACCGATGCAGATTGCTTATATTGGCGCCTGTACGGGTGCAAAGCTCGATGATTTGCGGGCGGCCGCTAAGGTACTCAAGGGGCAGCGCATAGCAGCAGGTGTTCGTCTGATGGTGGCACCGGCCAGCGTGCAGGATCAGCAGCAGGCGCAGAACGAAGGTGTCATGGATATTCTGCTTGATGCCGGTGCCGAAGTGTTTGCAACATCCTGTGGCGCCTGTTCCGGTTATGGCAATGCGCTTAAAGGGGCATCAAATGTGATTGCCAGCACCGCCCGCAATTTCCGGGCCCGAATGGGATCGGCTGAAACTCAGGTTTATCTTGCCTCACCATATACCGTCGCTGCCGCTGCAGTAACCGGAAAGATTTCTGATCCACGGATATTGCTTGCGGAGGCCGGACAATGAGCAGACATCGTGTTTGGCGGGTAGGCGAAAAAGTGGACACGGATGCGCTGGCACCCGGTGCCTATATGAAACTGGATCTGCCTGAGCTGGCAACGCATACCTTGGAGGGGCGTTATCCTGGTCTGGCCGCAAAAATGGGTAAAGGTGATGTTATTGTTGCCGGTCACGGATTCGGCATTGGGTCGTCACGAGAGCAGGCCGTAGGGGTACTGGTTCAGCTTGGTATTGCAGCTGTGATTGCGCCATCATTCAGCGGACTGTATTTCCGCAACGCGTTCAACCTGGGTCTGCTCGCCATTGTTTGTCCCGAAGCAGAATCAATCCCGGAGGGTGCATACATTGAAATCGACACCGATGCCGCGCAACTGCGGGTGTTCGAAAATGATGATTCCGATGTGAGCACGCTTTCAAGAACGCTGAACTTTCAGAAAATTCCTTCGTTCCTGGTAGAAATGGCTCAGGCCGGAGGACTGCTGGCGCAGCTTCAGAAAAAGCTCGCCACAACCTCGTCACCTGAACCTGGTATCTCCAGGTTTCAACAGAACGTAACGCCAAAGTAAACACAAATGAAATCTTTACCGCAGCATATACAGTCCTCTTCCTGCCTGCTTGTCCCTGGCGTTTATGATGCGTTTTCCGCGTTGATTGCCGAGAGGGCGGGCTTTGAAGCCGTTTATCTGTCAGGGGCATCCATTGCCTACACGCGGCTCGGTCGATCTGATGTGGGCTTAACGACATATACGGAAGTGGAACAGACCCTGTCCCGCATTGCTGAACGGGTAACCATACCCAGTGTTGTTGATGGGGATACTGGATTCGGCAATGCCCTGAATGTCATGCGTACCATTCGTGGTTTCGAAAAAGCAGGCGCATCGATGATACAGCTCGAAGATCAGACCTTTCCAAAGCGCTGTGGTCATCTGGCTGGAAAGTCTGTTGTACCGGTGGCTGAGATGTGCGGAAAAATCAAGGCTGCGGTGGATGCAAGGCATAATGAAGACACGCTCATTCTTGCCAGAACGGATGCAGTCGCCGTCGAAGGCCTGGACGCGGCGCTTGAACGTGCCGACGCGTATCTCGCAGCAGGAGCCGATGTGCTTTTCATTGAAGCGCTCAGGACTGATGAACAGATGAACAGTGCCTGCCAGCGGTTTGAAGGACGTGCGCCACTTTTGGCCAATATGGTTGAAGGTGGAATGACACCTGTGCATTCAGTTGATGAGCTGCGGCGTATCGGCTTCAGTTTTGTTATTTTCCCTGGCGCTGCTGCCCGCGCCGTTGCTCATATGCTTGAACAATTCTACGGCACACTGCAACGCGAGGGAACAACTGCCGGATTCAAAGACAGGATGCTCAATTTTGATCAACTCAATGATCTCATCGAAACGCCGGCATTGATGGAGCTGGCAGCGCGTTACGATTGACAGTAAGCATTGCTGCTATTTTGTGTCGTTCAGGATCCACCCGTCCACGCCGTTGGAACGCTTGTTCGACAGTTCCATTCGATATTCAAAATGTTCAGGGTTATAAACAGCGATCAGATATTCTACCGGTCTGCCTCTAGTGTCGCGCGTCAATCGTTTGATGCAGAGCAGGGGCGTTGAAATGGCGACACCAAGCACTTCAGCATGGTGGGCATCCGCTGCCGTTGCTGTGAACGCCTGATCTGCAGAGCCCAGGCGAATCCCGAGCCCTTTCAGTAACGACTGCAAGGGCTGGCTCGTCATATCTTCATGCGTATAGCGTCGTCCGATATCCTCGGGGACGTAGGTTACAAGATAGGAAAAAGGCTTGTTATTGTGATAGCGCACGCGAATGGCTTTCTGTACCTTGCTTGTCGCGGGCAGTTCAAGCTGATGCAGGGCCATCTGGTTTGCGGTCTCGTATTCGAAACTGAGAACCCGGACCTGAGTGCCGCTGCCCATTTTATTGAGATGATCTACGAGTTTGTTGATATCTGCGGATATCGGACTGGTGGCCACATTGCGCGCCACCGGAAACGTGCCCGCACCCTGGCGTCTCTCAACCAGACCTTCGTTTTGTAATAAATCCAGCGAGCGGCGGATCGTCAGGCGAGAAACCTGATATTTATCCGCCAGCTGGTTCTCTCCAGGCAACGCCGCATGATGATCATATTGGCCATTCTCTATTGCATGTTTGAGGAGGCGATAAATTCGGTAATAGCGAGGCGTTGGGTTATCAATCATTTTTCCGGTCAGTCAGCAGTCACTCCCGTGAATTTTACGACTTCGGCGTAGCGTTTGATGTCTTCGGACACGAACCGGGAGAATTCCTCGGGAGTGTTTGTGACTACCGTGCCTCCTTCAGGTTCAAACAGTTTAATGAAATTTTCGTGTTTCGCGCCTTCCACTGCCGCTTTGTTCAGTTGAGTCAATCGCTCAGGATCCATTCCTGCCGGGCCAAAAAGACCGAACCAGGCTTTGGATGAAAACCCTTTGACGGTGTTGCCAATAGGTGGTGCACTCGGGAACTGTTTCATGGGTTCCGGACTGGTCACACCCAGAATCTGGATTCGGCCGCCACCCGCAAGAGGCAGGACATTGACGGCGCTTGCAAACATCAGATCGACCTGTTCGCCGACCACATCCTGCAAGGCAGGCGCGGTTCCCTTGTAGGGTACGGTCAGTCCCTTGATACCCGCACCCATCTCGAAGCTAGCCGTTGCCATGTGCAAAGAGGAACCCATGCCACCGATGGCAAATGAAATTTTGCCCGGCTCTTTTTTGGCAAGATCAACAAGTCCGGCAATATCCCTGGCTGGGAAATTCTTGCGCGCAATCAGCACGCTGGGCACTTCTGCCAGCATGGTGATGGGTGTGAAATCCTTTTCGGGATCAAAAGGCAGATTCTTGTACAGCGATGCGTTCACCGTGAAACTGGTATAGCTCACGAGCAGGGTATTACCGTCTTTCGGGGCACGTGCAACCGCGTCAGCGGCAATATTGCCTCCGGCACCAGGCCGGTTCTCGACAATCACAGTCTGGTTGAGAATACCGCTCATCTCGTGGGCGATCCCGCGCGCCACTCTATCGGTTGTTCCGCCCGGCGTTGCGCCAACAACCAGTTTCAGTGGTGGCTTATCGCTTGCCGCATGCGCCGGCAAACCGAAATTGCAGGCAAGCCCCAGGACAAGCAGACCGGTACGTAGATAAGGGAAGGGCATTTCAGGTCTCCTGTATTGTTATAGGTAAGAATGATGGCTTAAATGATATACATGTACTGATAACAATACAAGTGAAATATGATGAGGGGACAATCGCAGCGGTTTGTCTGCATGGAAGAAGCAAGGCGGGTGGAATCAAAGGCGGGTGGAATTTTTTCTGAAGGGGGCGGCGATATAACCAACGAGTAAAGCGCGTGGAAGGGCTACTCTGCCGCTGTCAGAGGATGCTGTGCGATAAAGTCGATAAACGCCCGGGTCTTTGCTGAGAGCTGATCCTGTGTCGGATAGACCGCGTACACGTCTGCAGGCTCGTACCAATCGGACAGGACGCGACAGAGTTTGCCCTCGTTGATCAGCGGCTGGACGCTCCATTGCGAACGTAATATCAGACCGTATCCGGAAAGTGCCCAGGAAAGTGCGATTTCGCCGTCGTTGGTGCTCATTCTTGCGCGTACTTTCAGGGTTTCATGACGAGTGTCATTGTGTAATTGCCAGATACCGAAGGTCTGCTCGTTTTCATGAAGAACAATCACCGAGTGTCTGGACAGATCACTGATGCTGCCCGGTACGCCATGCTTTTTCAGATAAGCTGGTGTAGCGCATATCACGCGCCGGTTATTGCGCAATTTGCGGGCATGCAAGCGGACGTCCGGCAACTGCCCAACCCAGATGCCGATGTCAAACCCCGCATCCACAAGATTCAGGGGACGGTCGCTCAGATGTAGCTGCACTTCGAGTTCCGGGTAAAGCGCGGCGAACTCTCCCAGAATAGTTGACACAAAGGCGCGACCAAATCCCAGGCTGGCGTTGACACGCAGCAGTCCCGCAGGGCGGGCGGTCGCGCCGCGTAAAGTCTGTTCCAGTTCATCCAGCTCGGAAAGCAGCCGCTTGCCTTCCTGCACGTAGCGCTCGCCTTCTGGGGTGATTCTCAGGGTGCGAGTGGTACGTTGAATCAGGCGCACACCCAGGCGGGCTTCCAGCGCCATCAGGCGCTTGCTTACTGCTGCGCCCGTAATACCCAGCTCCCGGCCGGCACCCACAAGACTGTTGCTGCGCACGATACTGTTGAAGAGTTCCAGGTCACTGAACTTGGCCATTTAATTATCAACTTTCAGGAAGTAATTATCCAATTTTTATTGGATTAATAATATCACCGATAGAGCGTAGACTACAGCTATTGTTTTTGTGGGGAATCACAAATGAAAGAAATCGCGCAGCCACGCTCTTTATATCGAAAGCTGGTCGATAGCCATACGGTCGAGACCCTGGACGAGCAGAATATTCTGCTCTATGTCGATCTGCATCTGATGAATGAGTACACCAGTCCTCAGGCATTTGCCGGGCTGGATGCCGCGCAGCGTCCCGTGGCGGTGCCGGGCGCGCAGGTCGCCGTTGTCGATCATATTATTCCCACCCATCCGGTGGCACATCGTGTGATTCAGGATCCGGCGTCAGCACTTCAGGCTTCCAATCTTCGACGAAATTGTGAGAAACACGGAATCACCCTGTACGACACAAATGACTCGCTGCAGGGAATTGAACATATTATTGCGCCCGAACTCGGCATGATACGGCCCGGCATGGTGGTTCTCTGTGGGGATAGTCATACGACCACCTATGGTGCGTTGGGTGCGCTGGGATTTGGTATTGGTACATCAGAGATCGAACATATTCTGGCAACGCAGACGCTGGTCTACCGCGTGGCAAATGAAATGCGCATATGCGTGTCGGGCAAATTGCCCTATGGTACGTCAGCCAAGGATTTGATACTGCATGTGATTGGTGAAATCGGCGCCCAGGGCGCTCGCGGTTACGCGGTCGAGTTTTGCGGAGAGGCAATCCGGTCGCTTTCCATCGAGGCACGAATGACTTTGTGCAATATGGCGGTGGAAGCCGGCGCACGTGCAGCGCTTATTGCGCCAGACAGTAAAACGCTGGATTACGTGCTGGATCGCGCCTGTGATATTGACGACTCCATTCGTGATTCCGCCGTTCTTGCCTGGCAGTCACTGTTCAGCGATGACGATGCCGTGTTTGAGCAGGATCTGTATTTTGATGCAAGCGCGGTAGAGCCTCAGGTGACGTGGGGAACAAGCCCGGATCAGACCGTTGGCGTCACACAGCAGACGCCGTTGCCGGACGAGTTTGGCGGTTCAGCGCTGCAATCGGCTGCACAGCGAGCCTATGAATATATGGGGCTTGTGCCAGGCATTTCATTGATTGGCGTACCCGTTGACCGTGTCTTTATCGGCTCCTGTACAAATGCGAGAATCGAAGACTTGCGTCATGTTGCGCAGTTGGTACGCGGCAAACACGTCGCTGCCGGCGTGCGCGCGATGGTTGTGCCAGGTTCCGGATCGGTTCGTCTGCAGGCTGAAGCGGAAGGCATTGCTGAAATACTGAAAGACGCGGGTTTCGAATGGCGCCAGCCAGGCTGCTCCATGTGTCTGGCCATGAATGATGATGTGCTGCGACCGGGTGAGCGCTGCGCCTCGACGACAAACCGGAACTTCGAAGGCCGCCAGGGCAGAGCGGGAAGAACCCATTTAATGAGTCCCATCATGGCAGCAGCCGCTGCACTTGAAGGGAGAATCGTGGATGTTCGAACCTTGAACACGGAACGGAGCAGATATGCAATCAATGCGTAAAATCAAAGGTATTGCGGCGCCTTTGCCAATTACCAATCTGGATACAGATCAGATTATGCCCAAGCAATTTCTGAAAGGCATAGACAAGAAAGGATTGGACAAAGGACTCTTGTATGATTTACGGTTTGATGAGACGGGCAATCCGCGTCCAGACTTCGTGCTGAATCAGGCAGGATATGCCAATGCGGCTATCATTCTTGGCGCAGCGAATTTCGGTTGTGGTTCGAGTCGGGAACATGCGGTCTGGGGGCTCTTGCAGTTTGGCATTCGGGCTGTCATTGCACCCAGTTTTGGCGAAATTTTCTATTCAAATGCAATAAATAACCGTCTGCTGGTTTGCCAGGTCACTGAAGATGCTGCGGATCAATTGATGCAGATCGCAAGTGCTGCGCCCGGTACGTGCTTTGCGCTGGATATTGAAACGCTCACCATCACGGCAGGCGACGAAACTGTGCCGTTTCAACTCGCGCCGCGATACCAGAACGCATTTCTTGAAGGGCTGGACATGATTGCAAGCACGCTCAAATCGGTCGTCAGGATACGTGCCTTTTCAGCGAACTGGGTGAAAGCGAATCCATGGCTGGAGAATATCGGCTGGAAAGCTGGTAATGGGCGGATTGAAAGACCATAAGCTGTTCCGATGTAGAGCGTAGGCAGGCTGGGACGTGGATATCGATAATATCATTCAGATGCCCCCGTGGGGGAGTAGCGAGACAACACCATCAATCCAATGAGTGGGTAACCGGAGTAAAAAGATGTTTGAAGGCTTTGAACAAAATCAGTTTACTGTCAGTGAGGAAGTGACAATCAATTATCGTGTGGGCGGAACCGGTCCGGCACTGCTATTGCTGCATGGTCATCCGCAAACGCATGTCATGTGGCATAAGGTTGCTCCTGTTCTTGCGCAGAACTACACAGTTGTAATACCAGATCTGCGCGGTTACGGTGACTCTTCGAAGCCCGAGGGAGGAACAGACTATATCGCCTATTCAAAGCGCGTAATGGCGCAGGACGTCGTTTCGCTGATGACGGCTCTTGGCCATGACACCTTCTTTGTGGGCGCTCATGACAGAGGCGCCCGGGTGGCACACCGCGCGGCGCTTGATCATCCGGAGCGCATCAGACGGCTGTTTCTGCTGGACATCGCACCAACACTGGATATGTATGAAGGAACAACGCGCGAGTTTGCGACAGCATACTGGCATTGGTTTCTGTTCATACAGCCGGCGCCTTTGCCCGAATTGATGATTGGCTCAAACACCACCGAATTTATTCGCAGCTATATGGGGCGCCGGCATGCCGGACTGGGTATCTTCAATCCGCAAGCACTCGCTGAATATGAACGTTGTTATGGGCTACCAGGCACAGTGGCTGCCGTGTGCAATGACTATCGCGCCTCTGCAGGCGTGGACCTTGAACATGACCGTCTCGACAGGTCCGAAGGAAATCATTTGACCATGCCCCTGCACGTCTTGTGGGGACGCCATGGTGCGGTCGGACGCTGTTTCGATGTACTACGTCTGTGGCAGGCCGCCAGCGACAATGAAGTCACTGGCCATGATGTTGACTGTGGGCATTATCTGGCCGAAGAAGTGCCCGAACTGGTAGCAACGGAAATGCAGGCGTTTTTCTCGGCATAGTTGTTGCCTGGCAAGATACTTACGTTTATTTCAGCTCCAACGCGCTCCTGAGTGAGGCGATTCTTGGATGCATTGCATCTGTCATTCGATAAACGAGTCCGAGCGTTGCGGTTGGGTGCGGCGTCTGTAAGTGTAGCAGACTGACCGTTTTGCTCTTGAGATGTTCGCGCGCGGTTGACTCAGGAACGCTGCTTATTCCTACGCCACTGGCAACGAGTTTTGCTGCTGTTACCGGACCTTCCGTTTCACAGATGGGCATGGGCATCATGACGCCATGCTGTCGAAAGCGATCTTCTACCAGAACTCGGGCGAATGACGGCTTTCTCGTCAGAATCCATGATTCCTCCGCGAGTGATTGCCACGTCACCTGGCGCTGTTTTTCAAGGCGATGACCCGCTGGAGCTATGACGACGTAAGGTTCTTCTGCCAGCTTTTCAAATCTCATATCGCTTGCCCCCTTGGACGTCATGACGTCTGAGTTGTAAAGGCAGATCAGGGCGTCCAGCTCACCTGCAATGATCTTCTCGAAAAGTCTTGGCACATTGTCTTCACTGATTCGTACAGATATTTGCGGCGTCTGGCTCGTGAGACGAGCAATAATGGGTGGAAGCAGCCCCACAGCAATGAATGCAGAGCTGCCAAGTCGCAGAATTCCTGCAATGTCAGGGTCAGTGTCTGCAGCACCGGCTTCTTCATGAATGTGCTGCAATTGCTGCAGTAACACATTTATTCCTTGCGCAAGTACAAGTCCCTGCGGCGTCTTCTGCAGACCTCTCGCCCCGCGATGGTAGATTTCGAATCCCAGAATGTCTTCAATTTCCTTGAGCGCTTTACTTAGAGCCGGCTGGGTCAGACTCAGTGCGTCAGCAGCACGGGTGAGACTACCGGTGCGTTCGACCTCGGAAATAAGCTGGAGATGACGAAAACGCAGGCGAGCAAGCAGATGCGTATTGGGGATGGACATGGCATATCCAAAAGTAATGGAACAATGATTATAAATCACTATACAGAATGGGGATACAGGCGCAGAATTTTGCTGTGTTCAACCAATCAGAAAGAAATCATTCCATGCAACAACGACAATCCACACGCCTACGTGAACTCCTGCGCAGCAAGACTTTTCTTCACATGCCGGCCGTCTATGACGCGCTGACAGGACGGCTGGTCCAGTCACTGGGCTACGAAGCCACTTATGTCGGTGGTTATGTCACTGGTGGCGCCTCAACCGTGACTGAACCGCAACTGACAATGACCGAGCAGGTCCGACTGGCAGAGGACATCGCCAGCAAGCTGACAATCCCTCTGGTGGTGGATGCAGGAGCCGGGTTTGGTGAACCGCTGCATACCATGCGGACCGTGCGGGAGTTTATCCGCGCGGGCATTGCCGGCGTTCATATTGAAGATGCACTTTATCCAAAGCGCGCTCACTATCACACGTATGTGGTACACGGCATACCGGTTGAAGAGTTTGTAGAGAAGATTGACTATGCGGTGAGGGCACGTGATGCAGCCGATCCCGATTTTGTCATCATCGCGCGTTCCGATACGGCAAGGGCGATGGGTCTGGACGAAGCGGTGATGCGAGTCAATCGCGCAGCCGACGTGGGCGCCGATCTTGGATTGCTGTTTCCGCGCAATCAAAAGGATGCAGAGGAAGCGCCGCAGAAATGCAAGCTGCCGCTTGTGTATGTTCAGAGTCGTGGTAACCGGGACGGGCGGCCAATATACAGCCGCAAGGAACTCCAGGAGATGGGCTATGTGGCATGTATTGAAGCCCAGGTTGTGATCTGCAGCAATTTTCATTATCAGAAAAAATTACTGACGGAATTGCGCGAAACCGGTGAATTCAAAGGCATTTCTCAGCAGGACTGGGTGGCATCGCGTCAGGAGATCGAAGATCTGATTGATCTGAACGAGCATTATGCAATCGAAGCTGCAACAGTCGAAGCGCGACAGCCTAAGGACTGATGATGAGAGTACCGGATATTCCTGCGCCGGTCAAACCCGGCCGCGGGCCGGCGCACCCCATGCCGCCGGGAGCCACCGACTGTCACGCACATGTCTTCGGCCCGCAGGATCGCTACCCTTTGCTTGAGAAAACGCATTTTGTTCCGCAACTGACGCCCTGGGACAATTATCGCGCCATGCTTGAGAGTATTGGCTGCGAGCGTGCAGTTCTGGTGCAGCCCAGTGTATATGGAACAGATAATTCTGCCATTGAACATGTACTTCAATTGCGAAGGAATATTGAATTGCGTGCGGTCGCGGTCGTTTCACCTGATGTGTCGGACCAGGAGCTGGACCGCTTGCATGGATTGGGGTTCAGGGGTATCCGCATTAATATGGCGTCAGCAACGAAAGGGCTTTCTATTACTCATGCTCAGGAATTGGCCGAGCGCATACGGGAGCTGGATTGGCATTTACAGTTTTATGTGGACTTTCACAGGAATTCGGAGCTTGCCGACATACTGGTCTCATTGCCCGTCCCTGTGGTGGCGGATCATTTTGGGCGGATTCGCACTGACGCTGGTCAGGATTCTGAGGGCTTTAAGGCATTGTGCCGTTTTTTACGGCATGCAAACGCGTGGGTCAAACTGTCGGCGCCTTACTTTGTCTCTGACCAATTTCCTCATTATTCCGACGTTGCGCCCTTTGCAGTTGCCTTGACAGACATTGCGCCGGATAGGCTTTTGTGGGGTACGGACTGGCCTCACGCCAGTGCTCGCGAAAAAATGCAAGCCGACGCAGAGTTCGCAGATCAGTTTGCTCAATGGATTCCGGATGATCACATACGTGATCGAATTCTGGTTGATAACCCGGCCCGACTTTACGGATTCGGATATAAATAATATAGGAGCAGGAGACAAATGAAATATTCTTTATTTAGCGCGGTTGTTCTGGGAATTTCGATGGGGGTTGTCTCAACGCAAGTCTCTGCTGCGGACTCATATCCAGTTAAAACCGTCAGGCTTGAGGTGGGGTTCGCGCCTGGAGGGGGTACCGATCTCGTCGCGCGTTTGCTTGCGCAAAAGCTATCTGAGTCTCTGGGGCAGCCGTTCGTCGTAGAAAATAAAAGTGGCGCTACCGGAATGATCGCAGCGAAAGCTGTGGCAACTTCGGCGCCCGATGGCTATACATTGCTGATGGGGCATGTCAATTCGCAGGCGATTGCGCCAGCATTGACCGTGAAACCGCCATACGATGTGCTGAAAGATTTTTCTCCGGTCGCCTATATTGGTTACTCGCCGAATGTATTGGTCATTAACTCGAAGACACCGGCCAAAACCGTCTCGGATTTGATTGCACTGGCCAAGTCCAGACCCGATGGCCTGTCTTTTGCCTCTCCCGGTGTAGGCAGTACCAATCACCTCGCTGGAGAAATGCTGCGTAGCGAAACTGGCGCGAAAATGCTCCATATTCCATATCGGGGAAGCAGTCCCGCGACGGTGGATCTGCTGGCCGGTCGTATCGATTTGAATTTCGATGTCATCGCTTCGGTCACGCCTTATATTCAATCGGGTCGTATGCGCGCACTGGCAGTGACCGGGCAGAAACGGGATCCTGATTTTCCCGACGTGCCCACAATGACAGAGCTTGGATATAAGTCTTTTGACATCACCAACTGGTATGGGATATTTGCTCCGGCCAACACACCTGCAGCTGTTATCGATTTACTGCACAAGGAACTTGCGCAGATTCTCCAGGAGCCTGACGTCGATGCGCAGTTCAAAAAACTCGGTATCAGACGCAGTCCGATGACAGTTGAACAATTTAAAAATTTTCATCGAGACGAATATATGAAGTATCGCGACATCGGCAAGAGAACTGGAATCAAACTGGAAGAGTGAGTGCCTACAATTATTTGATATAGACGTGAAAAGACGTCAATCCGCATATCCCTCGACTGTCATGAAAGTCTTCAGGATGTCAATGAATGATTGTGACAAATGTGATATCGGCTCATCAGCGATTCTGACCAGATAGGCGGTGAGTTTTGGCGAATTCTCGATGGGTCGTGTCACGAATCTGCTGGCCGACCAGCTTCTTGCAGAGAACTGATCTACCAGCGAGATGCCGGCGCCTGCCTGTACGAGTGCACAGGCGTTTTGAGGAGACCCCACTTCAACAACCGGTTTGACGATCAGATCGTGTTGCTGAAACAACTGCTGAACCATTTGTCCAAAGGATGATTCCCTGTCATAGGAAATAAAAGGGAAGGGTAGCAGATCCGTGATCTTCAGTGTGGCGCGGCTCGATAGCGGATGATTGTAAGGAAGAATGCACACCAGATCTGCTTCACCGATTTTTTCCTGCTCGAGATTGGGATGTGACATCGGCAAAATGGAAATGGCCAGATCCGCCTGTCTCTTCAAAAGACGCTCAATCAACGGTAAATGCGTCAGATATCGGAACGTCAGTTTGACATTCTCATGGTGCTTTCTGTATTCCGTAATCACGGATGGAATCAGCATCTGTCCCAGACTTGGTGTGGCAATAAGGTTCAGAATGCCTTCCTGATTCTCGCGCAGTTCCCGCGCCATCTCATTGACTCGCTGTACTCCCTCGTACACATTCTCCACCTGATGAAACAGCTTTTTCGCTTCGAGTGTTGCGTGCAATCTGCCGCGTATGCGTTCGAACAGCGGAAATCCAATGCGAATCTCCAGATGCGAAAGCATTCGGCTGATTGCCGGCTGCGACACAAACAACAATTCCGATGCGCCACGGATGGTTCCCGTGATCATGACCGCCCGAAAAACTTCAATCTGTCGCAAATTCAATTCCATAGGGTGCTGTCCTGTAGTGCAGGCTGTAAGTAGAACATAACGTTAATCTCTGTTGCGGTGCAGAAAGCATCATGTCGGTGCAGGTACCGCACCAACAAAGGGAAACAAAGGGTTTTCCCGAATGGCTATGCTGTCGTGCAGCTTTATGAATTAACGCTATGTTAAGTATTACGAGTGAAATGTCAATAGGAATTCGTCAGCTTGCTGGCCATAATATGTCCCATACAAGCCAGATGGAGTTCGACGTAATGCCAGACAGCAGCGCTTCAATGCCAAATGCAATAGCAGATTTTGATCTCACGATCCGCAATGGAAGAATCAGCAATGCAGACGGTACTTTTTTTGCCGATATCGGTGTGCGCGATGGTGTCATCGTAGCAATTGAACCCAGTCTTCCTGCCGGGCGTGAAGATGTCAACGCTGAAGGATTATGGGTGTTGCCGGGAGGGATCGACAGTCATACCCATATTGAACAATTGTCTGGCATGGGCGTTATGTGCGCAGATGACTTTTACTCGGGAACTGTGTCAGCCGCGTTTGGTGGCACCACATCAATTCTGTCTTTCGCGGCTCAGCATCGGAATGATCGCGTACCGGATGTGATTGCTGATTATGCGGCGCGTGCCAGTGAAAAAGCCGTCATCGATTATGGCTTTCATTTGATACTGACCAATCCCGACGAGCAGACGCTGAGTCAGGACCTGCCTTCTGTTATTGCAAACGGCATTACGTCGCTGAAAGTCTATATGACATATGACGCGCTCAAGCTGGACGATTATCAATTGCTCGACGTGCTTGCTACTGCAGGAGAGCATGGTGCGATGGTCATGCTGCACGCTGAAAATCACGACATGATTCGCTGGGTGGCAAGACGATTGCTGGAACGCGGCCATTACGCGCCCAAATTTCATGCCGTTGCACATGATGTTCTGGCCGAATCTGAAGCTACATATCGAGCCATCGCGCTATCGCGCCTGATTGATGTACCGGTACTGATCGTGCACGTGGCGGGAACCGAAACCGTGGACATCATTCGACATGCAAGGAATCTGGGCGCAGCGGTTCATGCTGAAAGCTGCCCGCAGTATCTGTTTCTGGAAGCCAAAGACAGTGATCGTGAGGCAATGGAAGGTGCCAAATTCTGCTGCAGCCCGCCGCCAGGGGATGTCAGGTCTCAGGAATCGGTCTGGCAGGGCTTCAAGGACGGCACACTGGCTGTTTATTCCTCCGATCATGCACCCTATCGATTTGATGAGTCAGGAAAACTCCCCAAAGGTGATCAGACGAAATTCAAGGAAATGGCCAATGGTGTGCCAGGAATTGAACTGCGATTGCCGCTGCTTTTTTCGGAAGGCGTGATGACTGGACGAATCAGCATCGAGGAGTTCGTGGCACTGACTTCCACCAATCATGCGCACATGTATGGCATGGCCACAAAAAAGGGAAGTGTACATATCGGACTGGATGCGGATCTTGCACTTTGGGATCCGGCGTCCCGCAGAACAGTTACCGCCAGTCAGCTTCATGACAACGTTGGTTATACACCATATGAAGGTCGGCAGCTGACAGGATGGCCTGTTCAGGTATTCAGCAGGGGCCGTTGTGTCGTCAAAGACGGTGCGCTACAGGCAGAACGCGGCAGCGGAAAGTTTATTGCCCGCGAGCGCCCGACTCCGGTAGTACAACGAACCGGAGCAACACCGGGCAGAAATCTCTTTCGCCAGCAGACCGGGCTTGGCATGTTCAGTAAGTAAAACCAATCTTCGCCAGACACCACTGGCGCCCTCGTAGTGATTCCGTACAGGAGAAATAGATGGAAAAATTGAAGACGATTTTACGTGCCAGTGTCGTCAATCTGGCGATATTGGGTGGCGTCATGAACGTGGCCCACGCAAACGACAAGCCGCTGCGCACTGCCGTGGATGCGACATTTGCACCGCATGCCATGCCAAAACTGGGTGGCGGTGTACAGGGATTCAATGTTGACCTGGGCAAGGAAATCGCCAAACGCATGGGCCGAGAAATCACAATTGAACCTGCTGAATTCTCTGGTCTGGTGCCGGG